>JBIKMD010000085.1:0-9084 GCA_044359465.1 Myxococcota bacterium | reverse complement strand
TTCAATCACTTCGATTTCCGCGGTGGTAAACACACGCGCATCATTTGTGGCTTGTGCGCTGACGCGAAGAACACGTGCATGCACAATCGCATCAGAGACGGCCGCGAGCTCTGGCCCTGTCAGATCGAGCACGACAGTGGCATTCGCGCGCGGTGCCACGAGAAGAAACGCAGTGCACAAAGCCCATGAGAGTAGCTTCATTGAACGTCCAACGTGAAAAGGGTGCGAGACATTAGGATCCACCGAGGCAGGATGTCAGATACGGCGGCGGCGCGCGAGAAAGAGCATCATCGCAACCAGCGCGATGAGCGAAAAGTCTCCGGGTGAGCCTTTGCAACCACATTCGCCAGGTGCTTTCGTGTCGCGGGTGCAGACCGGCCCAGGTTTGACGATGTTGTCGCTCGGCCAACAGTAACCATTCGCGCCGCCAGAAGAACGGCACGTGAAGCTGACCGGGCAACCCGTTTGCGTTTGTAAATTGCAGGACCGCGAGCACGCACTCTCGGCGCCGCTGTTGACGCAATAGCCTGTCGCGCAATCGTCGGCCTTGGAACAAGCCTCACCAAAGTCTGCGAGCTCACACGTCGCAGCGAGCAGCGGTGTGCAGGCCCCAATCGTCGCGCCTGGATTGGTCGCGCACGTTTGGCCGTTCTGGCAGCCGCCGTAGGTTCCACCGCAGAGTTTGTAACATGCGGCGTCTTGGTACTGTTTGGCCGGCGTTCCAAGGCAGGTGAGTTGACCTGCAAATCCACAGAGAGAGGTGTCAGGAAGCAAACAGCTCTCGCCTTCGCGCGCCGTTGCTTTGAAGCAAACGCCTTTCTTCGCCTCGGCATCGATTTCGTAACAGGCGTAGCCGTCGGTTTTGCACGGCTGCGCGCCAGTACTATCGCAGGTTTCCAAGCACACGGCCGAATTGTCGAGCTGAATACACGACAATCCGGGTCCACAGGGCTCTTCTTGCGTGCAGGCCTCGTTCAATTGCCCAGCGCGTGTGAGCGCTTTTTGAATGCACGAGGTGTCTCTTGGAATACACACGCCGTTGGAGCTGCCGCCACCCGTCGCCGTACAGGTGCCAAGGGTGCCGCATTCAGCGTCGGATGAACACCATGCGCTACAAATGGGCGTTGAGTCTTCTGACAAGCGTACACACAGGCTGTTCGCGCAGTCTGAACGAGAGGTGCAGGGCGCGCAGAAGTCTTGAATAGGAACAAACTCAGCCGGATCGACTGGTGTCGTGGTCGTACCGCTCGTTCCCGTTGTGCCGCCGCTTGTTCCCCCTCCCCCAGTGGTTCCTTCGCCAGAAGAAATGAGCGGCGCCCTGCAATAACCAGAGGAAGAGCATACCTCCCCTACGGGACAAGCGGCTGTCGTAGCGCAAGCATAGTCACAGACTTTTTGGCCATTAGGAAAGGTGCGACAAACGAGGGAGTTCGCACAATCGGCGCTCGTGTTGCAGAAGTAGTAACGATCGGCGCCGGGTTTGGTCATTGAAGCAGTGGGCCCAACTGTGCCGCCACCGTTTGTGACTGGGTTGTTCTCTTCTTGCTCTTCTTCTTGCTCTTGCGGGGTCGGCGTTGGACACGTCGGTCTACCGTAACCGCGCTCTGCCACAGAGGCGCAAATGGTACGCACGTCAGACGCAGCAAGCTGCTGACGATTGGCTGCGTACTGGGCAACCATGACGGTGCCCGCGCAATCGGAGTGCAAGTAGCCGAGGAAATGGCCGAGCTCGTGGATCGCGACGGTTTCCAGATTGAACGCTGTTGAGCCGCCTTGGGTCGTCGCGCCGGTATACCAAAAGATTCTATGTTTGTAGGGCGCCCCTGGGCCTCGGCTGTCGAGAAACGGCTCTTCGCCAAAGCCGTTAAAGACGATCATCGCGGAATCGATGTTGTCGATCGCGCCGGCGTCCGTCATCCACAAGTAAGTGATGCCGAGCGTACCGGGATAGGTCGAGTTGAAACCCCATTCAGTGGGATACGTCGCATCGGTCGTCGCGAAGAAAGCATGTTTGCCTCCGGGACCTCGCTGGTCTGCGGGCAGCGGATTTCTGAACACGTTCCCCGAGAAAATCTCGGCCTTGGTAGGAACATCCATGGGGCGCGTGTCGAGCTCGAGGCGAATCTGAGGGTTCACCACGCTTTGGGTGCAACAATTGGCGTTGTTCCAAACGTTGGCCGCGCGTTGAATCGCATCGCGCACTTCCTGCGTGCTGAGTGTTCCGCTCGGATATTTGGGCAGCGTGAAGTTGGAGACCGGCGTGTACTTGACCGGCGTTCCGTTCCACCGCGCCTGCATGGGCAGGTTAGTCGAGCTAGTGGTACAAGATGCCCCCGCTGGTGCGGCCTGCGCGCGCGTCGTCATGAAGCCCACAAGAGCCAGACTCAGAAGCCACAAGCGCATCATTTTGCACCTCGGGCCACTGCGAGCTGTCGAATGGAATCCACCACATCCATCGCGAAACGATCAGGCGAGCTCTCAACGTCGGGCTGCGCCTCACGGCCCGGCGTCACGAGTGACAACCCTTTGATCAAGCGACGTGCGATGTAGCGCTTGAGCACCGGCTGGTAGTGCAGACGAAACACACTGAGCCCAAGCGAGATGGGAACCAGGTCACCGTTAGGCATGCGCTTGAGATAGGTAATCACACGATCACCCGTCGCCAGCTCGACGGAGCCCGATACCGTTACGCGGTGTCCGAATTCATCCCGCGCTGTGTGACCAGGCGAACGCGCAATCAACCACGCGCCTTTCTGGCAACCTTTGAAGCAATCAACGGCCTCAATTTCGTAATTCGTGTGCGGCAAAGTCTGGCCGTCGTCCACAGCCTCCCGTCGCCACACCGAAGCAAGCACCACTACGTCAGCCATGTCGAAGAGCTGTTCATCCGTATAGTTCACGACCATCGTGGCCTGCGCGTGAGGCGCAAACGCGCAAAGAACGAGCAAACAAACTAGCAATCGCATAGACGTAAATGTTCCCCTGGAGTCCCTGGCGTGGCAAGCATTTGTCCGCGGCAGAACTCTGACTCCGCACGGACATACACGGCATGAAACTAATCGGGCTCACTGGTGGCATCAGCAGCGGAAAATCGACGGTGTCAGGCTTCCTGACGAAGCTCGGGGCACACATCATCGACGCCGATTTGCTCGCCCGCGAAGTGGTAGCCAAAGGTAGTCAAGGTTTGGATCAAATCGCCCAGGCCTTCGGGCGCTCGGTGCTGACCCCGGACGGAACACTCGATCGCAAAAAACTGGGCGAGATCATCTATGCCGACGAGGCGAAGCGCAAAGTCCTCGAACAGATCACCCATCCGCTCATCTTCGCGCGTTTTGGTGAGCTCACCGAGCAAGCTGAAGCCCGCGGCGAAAGCCATGTGGTTTACGACGCCCCCCTACTCTTCGAACGTGGCCTGCACCACATGATGGCGTCGACAATTGTCGTCTGGGTGCCGCGTTCCATTCAGCTCGAACGTTTGATGCTGCGTGACGCCATTGATCTGGAGGCCGCTGAGAAACGTTTGGCATCCCAGATGCCGCTCGATGAGAAACGCGCGCTGGCAAACTATGTGATCGACAATTCGAAAACGCGTGAGCACACGCAGGCGCAAGCCGAGTTCGTTTGGCGATCCCTCATGCGGACGCCTTAAACGCCAACACGAAGCGGCGCAAAATGGCGCGCAATGGCGCCCCACAAACGCGACAGCATGGCAGGCTCCGGCACCATGTGCGTGAACCCGCACAGCGGGAGCACCTCATGCGCAATGCCTGCACGTGTGAGCGCATCCGAAAGCTTGAGCGTGTGGAAGAAGTAAACGTTGTCGTCCGCGGTGCCGTGAATGAGCAGAAGCGGGCGTTTTAGATCCTGGGCATACGTCAGCAATGAGCTCCGCGCGTAACCCTGCGGATTCGTTTGCGGCGTACCGAGGTAACGCTCGGTGTAGTGCGTGTCATAATCGAGCCAATCAACGACGGGGGCACCCGCGACAGCACGCTTGAAGACGTCAGGCCTTCGCAATGCACACAGCGCTGCCATGTACCCGCCGAAGCTCCAACCATAAACACCCACGCGGTCGAGATCCATTTGCGGAATGCGTTTGGCCAGCGCTTGCAACACCAGCACTTGGTCATCCAGCGCCACTTGCGAGAAATCACCGGCGATGGCGCGCTCCCAGATGCGTCCGCGGCGCGGCGTGCCGCGGTTGTCGCTAATGGCTACAATGAAACCCTGATCGGCGAGCCACTGCTCACGCCAGTACGAATCACGCTGCGACAGGACCGAGTTGTGATGCGGACCGCCATAAACACTGAGCACCACAGGATAGCGCGCGTTCGCATCGAAGTGCTGCGGCTTGATCACCACCGCGCGGTGCGACTCTACCGTGAGCCATGTGATGTTCGGCGTGGCGGGCGCTTCCAAATTCACCCGCGGAAGCTCGCATAACTCAGCGCCATCACTGACGCGGCGAACAACCACGCGGCGCGATCGCTCACGCGTGCCGATGGTCTCTACAAAGAGGGCAGATTGGCGACCAAAGGCCACGAGCCGCTCACCCACCTCGCTCGTGATCGCTCTGGGCGCACCACCATCGAGCGGAAGCGCGTACAACTGCAGCGAGGTCTCTTCATCGCTAGCGAGTACGAGCACGTTTTGACCCGCAGCATCCACGCGAAGCATCTCGTGCAAGCCTGGCACCTGGAGCGTGCGCTCGAGCACGCCTTGCACCGAGCGTTTCTCAATCTGCCACTGTCCGCTCTTCTCGCTCATCCACAAGAAACCAGAACCGTCGCGCAGCCAAAGCGGCGAGGTGCGATCCAAGTTAATCCAAGCGTCGTCTTGCTCTTCGACGATGCGAGCGCCCGCTTGCGTGATCAGCACTTCGCTACGCTGGTCGCGCGTTTGCACGAGCGCGTAAAAGCCTGCCTGAGCAGACCAACCCGCGCGCGCCAAATACGGAAATTGTTCGCGGTCCCAAACAAATTCCACACTTGCGTGCGTGTCTAGCGCGGTGACGAACACACGCACGTCCGCGTTCATCTTTCCGGCACGCGGGTAGCGAAAGTGCAGCGGCGCTTTTTCTGGGTGCATGGGATCAGCAATGAAAAATTGTTCGAGCGCCGAGTTGTCCACGCGCGCGTACGCAATGTGCGTGCCGGCGGGATTCCACCAGTAACCACGCATGCGCTGCATCTCTTCTTGCGCAACGAACTCAGCGAGCCCATTCGTGATGAGAGCCGTTGCGCCTTCCGTGAGCCTTGTTTCTCTCTGCGTCGCTAGCGACCAGACGTAGAGCTCACCGTCTTTCACGTACGCCAGGTGCGCATCATTCGGCGCGAGCTGCGGATCGATCACGCCGTGCGCCTCAGGGCTAAGCACTTTCCCATCGCTCAAACGATAGAGAAACACGCGGCCCGCGAGCGGCAACAACAACCACTGATTCGAGTCAGACACGCTGAACGAAACAAGTCCGCTCGTTGTCAGTCGCAGGCGCTCTCGGCGGGCCTTTTCTTCGGCACTAAGCTCACCCTCGCTGCCGCCGAGCAAACGCTCGGGCGTGAGCAGGCAGGTCGTTTCTTTGGTCTCCAAGTCGAAGCTAAAGAGCGACAATGAGGTCTTTTTCGCCTCGCCTCGTAAAAAGAGAACACGTTTGCCGTCTGCAAGAAGCGTAGGCTGCACCGGGAGGCCGAGCGAAAAGCCACGCGTCTCGCCGTAGAGTTGCATGAAGTCGTCCATTGCGTGTCTGCATAGCTCCCTTTTCTTTGGAGATCAGGTACACTTTGGCGAATGTCGACGATCAAAGGCCTTGGTCCGCAGGTTCAGGTCGCAGCAACCGAGCAGGTGCGGGCGCCAGTTGTGGCAGGCGCTGCGGCGCAACCGAAGCCCATGGCTGCTCCGCAAGATGGGTTTCACCTCGCCGCAAGCACTGCGGCAGAGACGCCGCAAACGCACACCCCTGTCACCGGCGCCTTGTTCTCAGGACTCACGCTGATCGCGTCACTGAAGCAACATCCCTTCTTTGGTACTGGTGCGCGCGTGCGGCCGCTCAAACCGGGAGAACAGTCACTCGGCGAAGAAGCACTCGACGCTACTTTGCTCGCAGTCGATTTGGCTGGCGAGCTCGAACGCGACTTGGCCGACCCAGGTCACGATCAGCATCGGCGCGCGGCGATTGCAGCCTTATTCGCAGGCTATCCCGGAGGCCGCGCGGCGCTCACGCCGGTGTCGTAAGTCATGCAAATCGGACGCTACGAGCTGCTCGGAAAAATCGGCGAAGGCGCCCACGGTGTCGTCTATCTGGCCACCGACCCAAAGCTCGGCCGTGAAGTGGCCATTAAAGCGCTACAGCCGGATCTTGCAGGCGACGAGAGTGTGCAGAACCGGTTTCGCCGTGAGATGCGTTCAATCGCGAAGCTCAAGCATCCAAACATCATCGAGTTAGTCGACTTCTCTGACCCGGACGCCGAATGGCCCTACTTGGTCATGGAGCGCCTGCACGGCGAAACGCTGCTCGATTTGATCTCGCGCATGAAGAAGCCGCTGACACCAGTCGCGGCGGCAGCCGCAGCGCACGAGATTTGCCTCGCGCTCGAACACGCGCACGAACAAGGCATCGTTCACCGTGATCTCAAACCTGAGAACGTGTTTCTCGAGCCAAACGGTCGCATCGTGCTCTGCGATTTTGGCATTGCGGTGGGTTTTTTGGGCGAGGAGAACACGCTCTCGGGAAAAAACACCAAGCTACTCGGCTCACCGCTCTACATGTCACCCGAACAGATTCTCGCCGACTCCAAAACAGGGCCGCCGTCCGATCTGTTTGCGCTCGGATCCTGCCTGTATTTTTTGGTGACGGGCGAGCACGCGTTTGCGGAAGAGAGCATCCTCGGTGTGCTCAAGCGCATCTCGCTAGGCGCAGCCAAAGCGCTGCCTCCAGAGATCGCAAACACGCGCCTTGGTACAATCATCAGCAAGCTGCTCAAAGCGAACCTCGCCGAACGCTACCAAAGCGCGGACGAGGTCGCTGAAGCGCTGGCCACCGTGATCAGCGAAGGCGGCGAGATCGATCCGCGCCGTGCGCTCAAAAAAGCGCTCGCCGAACTGACGAATGACGCCGTGCGCATCACTGCGATCACGGCGATTGAGAATCTCGATGCCTCATCACGCACGCTGATCACCAAAGTCGCCAAAGGCAAACCGCGCGACTGGAGCGAAGTAACGGACGCGGGCGGCGGCGAACACACCTCCATTGTCGATCTGTCGCAGCTTCGCTCGCAGCAAGAGCAGGCTGACGGACAGACGCATACCGAGATCCGAACGGTTGGCGCCGCGACGGCCAAACCACGCCGTACGGAACCGTCACCGCTCTGGGTGGTTGGCGCGGTGATTGCCTCACTGGCGATCATTGGGCTCGTAGTGGTCCTCGTGTGGCCCCAGAAGCAAGCGCCACCGCTGCCAGCGAAGGTCGAGCCCCTTCCTGAGCTGCCGGGAACAGTGCCCGAGCTACCGCCCACGCCCAACATCGAAAAGCCGCCGGTCGTGCCAGAGATGCCGGCCGCTCCAGAGGACCCGAGGCCAAGACCGCAGCCGCAAACAAGGCCCGTCCCTGTTGTGCGTAAGGAAGCGCCTGGAACGTTGCGCGTGATCGCAAAGCCGTGGGCCTATATTTTCATTGATGGAATCAAGGTGGGCCAAACGCCCAGTTACAGAGAGGCCACGCTTTCACCCGGGAAACACACGCTCCGTTTCGAAAATCCCGACTTTGCAACCGTCACCCGAAGCGTCGAGATTCAAGGCGGCGAAGAGACCAAGCTAAAAGTGGATCTCGAAAACCCCTGAGCATCGTGTCAGACTCCCTCACATGCTGCTCGTCTTCCTGCTCGCGCTGAGCGCGCCATCGCTGCCAAAGGAGCTCTCGGCGCTCGAAAGTGCATATGACGACACCGAGTTCGAAGAAGCGATTGGCAAAGGCAATCGTTTGCTCATGCGCGAGCTCACGACGCCGCAGCGGTTGCGCGTGCACACCTTGCTCGCGTTTTCGTACTTCTATCTAGGAAAAAAGGAGCAGTCCGAAACCGAGCTGCGCGCGGTGCTGAAACTGAATGAAGCCTTCGACCTAGATCGAAAAAAGGTGACGCCTGAGCTCGGTCAGTTCTTCGATGAGGTGCGCCTCAGGTGGTTGGAGAGTACGAAACCCAAAGACACCGCAGTGGTTGCCAAACCCGACGCTTCAGTTGGAGCGCAGCCGTCTGACAACACACCTCCTCCGGCACCAGTTCAGGTCAAACCCGCTTTTCGTGCGGTCACCTTGATTCCGTTTGGCATTGGGCAACTGGCGATTGGAGACTATGCCGCTGGCGTGACTTTTTTGGTGCTCGACGTTGCGCTCATCGCAACGAGCGTCGCACTCTACTGGGTGCGTGAGAACGAGAAGGTAAACAAATCTACGGCTTATAAAGATCCTGCACGCGCTGCCGCGATGCAGATCAGTCAGAACGTCATGGCGTTCGCCGCTATCGCTGTGGGTGTCATTGGCTTCATTGACGCCTTGGCATTTTCACCGGGCCGTATGGCAGCCAAAGAAGCCGTGCAGTTGCAACCTACAGTCGCGCCCACAGCCGGAGGCGCTACAGTAGGCCTTGCAGGTAGTTTCTAACTCGCGTTTCTAACGCGCAAAGAGGCAGGAGCTTCATTCATGTCGCGATCGATGGGTCCAGATTCAACGCTTCCAAACCCAAGCAACAAGCGCGTGTCATTTCCAAGCATCAGCTCGCGCGCGTTCGAACACCCGGCCGATCGCGCAGCACTCGCCGGCCTGCGCAAAGTTCCAGGCTTCGACGTGGTCCTGCGCAAGCTCATTGGTTTGATTGGCGAGCGAAGCCTGCGTTACTTGTTTCTCGGCAGCGCCGTTCGTGTAGGACCGCGCCAGTATCCCCTGATCAACAAGATGTACGAAGACGCGCTCGCAACGCTCGACATCAAAGAACGCCCAGAGCTCTACGTGGCGCAAACGCCCTTCGTGAATGCCGGCGCCATTGGCGTGGACAAACCATTCATCGTGCTCAACTCAGGCACCGTACAGCTCATGAA
>JBIKMD010001101.1:0-2526 GCA_044359465.1 Myxococcota bacterium | reverse complement strand
CTCGCGCACGCCTGCTTCACGCGTGTACTCGTCGACGATCTTGTTCATGGCCGGTAGCGTGATGTTCAATTGCTGTTTGCTCAGCCCGTGATCAGCGAGCTGTTTTGGCAGCAAATACTGCACGCCAATCTGCACTTTCTCTTCTGGAATGTAACCAGAGAGATCGATCACTTCCATGCGGTCCAGCAGCGGACGAGGAATGTCGGACTTCACGTTCGCCGTGCAAATGAACAAGACCTGCGAGAGATCGAAAGGCAGATCCAAATAGTGATCGAGGAACGAGGTGTTCTGCTCTGGATCGAGCACTTCGAGCATGGCGCTCGCCGGGTCACCGCGGAAGTCGTGGCCCATTTTGTCGATCTCATCGAGCATGAACACGGGATTGCGCACCGCGAGCTGCTTCATGCCCTGCAGAATGCGACCCGGCATGGCGCCCACATAGGTGCGGCGATGGCCTTTGATCTCTGCTTCATCACGCATGCCACCGAGTGAAAAACGGTAGAACTTACGATCGAGCGCGCGCGCAATGGATTTACCGAGCGACGTTTTACCCACGCCAGGAGGGCCGGCAAAACAGATGATGCCGCCCTTGCGATTGGGATTGAGCTGCCGCACGGCGAGAAATTCGAGGATGCGCTCCTTGATCTCTTCAAGACCAAAGTGATCTTCACGCAGCACTTTTTCGGCAAACCGCAGATCGTGTTTGTCTTCGGTGCGCTTGCTCCAAGGCAGATCAGAAATCCACTCGAGGTAGCTGCGGATCACGCCGTGTTCAGGTGATTCAACGGGCACCAGGTTCAAGCGGCGCATTTCATCATCGGCGCGCGCTTTGACCTGCTCTGGCAAAGTCTGCGCCGAGAGCTTCTTTTGCAGCTCTTCAATCTGCAGGGTTTTTGGATCGGCTTCTTCACCAAGCTCTTTGCGGATCGCCCGCATTTGCTCACGCAGGTAGAACTGCCGCTGCGTGGTCTCTACCTTTTTCTGAATGTCGTCGGAGATCTTGTTTCCGACGCGAAGCATTTCGAGCTCTTTGATCAAACGCTCGAGCGCAGACTTGAGCCGCGCGCCCACGTTGAGGGTGCCAAGGAAACGCAAGCGCTCGACTGGGTCTTGCACGAAGTTCTGCGCCACGAAATCAGACAGCTTGGCAGGCTCATCAATGTTGAGCGCGGCAAGCTGCAATTCTTCCGGCACTTGCGGATGGTTTTTCACCAACTCTTCGAGCTTGTTCTTCACTTGCCGAACGAGCGGCTCCATGGACGTTTCCGCCTCGGAGTAAACGTCGGCCGGGTAGGTCACGCGCACAATCAAGTGCGGCTTGCTCTTGAGCTGCTTGGCCATGACCACGCGCCGTTGGCACTGCACCACCACGCTCGAGCGACCATCCGGGAGGCGCAGGCTCTTTAGGATCTTCGCAAAGATGCCAACCTTCGCGACCTGCGCGTTCTTGTGCTCTTTGTGAAGCAAACGACGGTTGAAAAACGCAACGTCGCCGCCATTGGCCTGCACGTAGTCAAAGAAGCTACGTTCCTCGTCGTTTTCCAGGACGAGCGGAAACACGACGCCGGGGAACGGCACCAAATCACCGAGCAAAAACACCGGAAGAACCAGTGGAGACTCTTCAATCTTCACCAGCGCCTTGGACTTCTTTTTTTCCAGGTCTTCGACGTCGATGTCCGCCGCTTCCACCTCTGCAAGATTGCCCTTCACGCTTTATTTCTCGTAAAAACGCCATCGAGCCCGGCGTAACGCGCGGCCGAGCCCAGCTCGTTTTCAATGCGCAATAATTGGTTGTACTTGGCGAGGCGCTCGCTGCGCGACAAGCTGCCGGTCTTGATTTGCCCGGCGCGCGTCGCCACCGCAAGGTCCGCGATGAAGGTGTCTTCCGTCTCGCCAGAACGATGGCTCACCACGCAGGTGTACGCATGACGACCCGCGAGCGCCATGCACTCGAGCGTTTCAGTGAGCGAACCCACTTGGTTCACCTTCACGAGGATCGAGTTCGCGATTCTTGCGTCGATACCGCCCTGCAGGCGCGGCGCTTGTGTCACGAAGAGATCATCACCCACGAGCTGCGTCGACTTGCCGAGCTTGTCCGTGAGCAAACGCCAACCTTCATTGTCGTTCTCGCTCATGCCGTCCTCGATGCTGACCATAGGGAACTTGGCGGCGAGCGAAACGTACTCGTTCACCAGCTCCTCGCGTGACAGCTCACGGCCTTCTTTTTTCAGAAGATAGCGGCCTGAAGCCTTGTCGTAGAACTCACTCGCAGCAACGTCGAGCGCGAGTGAGATGTCTTTGCCGGCTTTGTAACCCGCTTTATCGATGGCGCTGATCAAGAACTCGCACGTTTGCTGTGGGCCACCGAGATCCGGTGCAAAACCACCTTCATCACCCACTGCTGTGACGAACTTCTTCTCTTTGAGCAGCTTTTTGAGCGCGTGGAACACTTCCGCACCGGCGCGCAGCGCTTCAGCGAAGGTTGGCAGACCGTGCGGCACGATCATGAACACTTGGTACTCGAGC
>JBIKMD010001100.1:0-2528 GCA_044359465.1 Myxococcota bacterium | reverse complement strand
TTTTGGTGGAAGCTACGACGATTGGCGACGCGCTGTTGAAAGCGGTTTCGGCGTCACCGTGAGTTATGCGCAAGGAAGCGATTCACACACCGTGCGTCTCCTCGCGGTGCACGACGACTACGTGCTCGTTCAGAGTCCAAGCGTGCCTGCGAATGGAGACAGCGGTGATGGCCAAGTGCGCAAATTCACCAAAGCGAACTTCATGGCGGCGTGGGAAAATCTGCCGCTGCTCGGTCGTCGCGGACTCGAAACGGGTATGGGCGGCGCGTATTTGGTGTCTGCGCCAGACGGGTACAAGCTTCCCGCTGGCGGTTCTGTTTGGGCCGAGCTCAACGCCGCCTCGACCTTGAATCTGCACGATGGTTTTTTCAAGCTGGTCAGCGGCGCGAACTATCTCGCAGAAGGCGAGGTGGTCGGCGGCGCCGCGAAGTTATGGTCCGGTCTCGTCACCTCTTCACTGCAGCTGCCTTTTGGTGTGCTTCAGGCAGCCGGCGCAGGGCTCGAGCTCGCCGCGGATCGTATCTTTGCGCTCTATACCAACGCGAAGGGGTGGGACAAAGTCGCGGCGTTTTTCTTGTGTATCGTTGGCGTACTCGCACTGATTTCTGGCACGGTTTTGCGTTACGCAGGGCAATGGCTCGGTGCACCGGTCGCCTACTTGGCGCGCCTCCTCTGCTTACCGACGGATCGCCTCGCCGAGTGGGCCTACAACGACAACCAAGCGCTCGCAGATGTCAAAGCAGCACATCCCGTGACCGCACGTGGTCTTCGCCAATGGCAGCAGCTCGTCGCCACTCCGCGCGCAGAAAAGATCGACCTCATTCAGCGTTTGCTGTCGGGCCACGTGACGAGTGATGAATTGGTTGCTGCCGTCAAAGTGATTGTTGCAGACCGAGGAACGAAGCCTGCGACATCAATCATGCAGGAACCCGCCATCAAGGCGCTCGATCTTGGTCGCTACTTCGCGGACTCAAGCACGGCTTCTATTTGGACTTGGCTCAATCAGTGAGTCGCACACTCGAGGCAGCGTGAAGGCTCGCTCACATTACACTTCATTCTTGGGGCCACGTGCGAGCTTTCGCTGCAGCGAACGCCGGTGCATGCCCATTCGGCGCGCTGCTTCTGAAACGTTGCCTCCGCTGTCTGCAAGCACGCGCTGCAAGTGATCCCACTCCAGCTTGCCGAGCGATGGAACGATGCGCGCGTCACCGGGATCATCTGCGCCAGCGAGCGCTTCCAGCAACCGCGCTATCGTTGCGGGCTTCTGCACGTAGCTGACAGCACCGGCGCGCATGGCGGCGACGGTAGTGCCAATGCTCCCATACCCTGTGAGCACAACGACCCGTGTCTGCGCGTCGGCATCGTGCAGCGCCCGAACAAGATCGATGCCCCCAGTGGGCCTTGCATCCGAGAGGCGCATGTCCACGATCGCGAGCTCTGGTGGGTCCACCTTGATCGCCGCGAGCGCCGCTTCGAAGCTATCGGCTGTTCTGACGGCGAAACCCTCTGCTTCGAAACTGCGCGCGAGCGTTTGCCGGAAAGCCGCGTCGTCATCGACCAGCAGTAGGGTGGTACCTGATTCAAAGCTCATCTGAGTCGCACCGGTAGGTCGAGCGAGACGCAGGTGCCTTCACCGAGCCGGCTCTCGACGTCGATCGTTCCGCCGAGCGCTTCGGTGAACACCGTGGCCAAGTAAAGGCCGAGTCCTAGTCCATCGGGTTTTGTGGTGAAGTAGGGCTCGCCCAGACGTTCGAGCACGGCAGGCGCAATGCCTGGGCCGTCGTCCTTGATGCTAATGAGGCAGCGTTCGTTCGCGACGCTTGCACGAATCACGATGCTCCGTGTCCCAGCGATGGCTGCGTTTCTCGCCAGATCGCTGAGCGTGCGGGTGAGAGCCAACTTCGGGAGGAAGACCTTGGCCTCCGTCACTTGCTGCGCGATGCTGATTGATTGCGGCAGATCTAAAGTAGCTGCGGCGATCACCTCGTTCAACGATTGCTCGCTGATTGCATCACTTTCCACTGCTCTGGCTGCTGACAAGTCACGGACGATGCTACGGCAGCGCTCCACTTGCTGGGCGATTAGTTTCGCGTCGCCTTGTTGGCCACGGCCCTTTTCCATGCTCTCCGCGAGTAGGGTGATGGTGCCGAGCGGTGTACCGAGCGCGTGGGCGGCGCTGGCTGCCATTGTGCTCATCGATGCCAAACGCTGCGCCGCCTGGGTGGTGCGTTGCAAGGTTCGCAGCTGCGCCTCCCGGTTGGTTAGCACCCGCGACACGCCCGCTACGAAGTAACCAGTCAGCGCAGCGGCAAGTGAGTACGCGACCCACATCCCCACGTAGTGACTGCCATGGTGCGCGTGTTCAGACAGGAGAAACAACGAGCCGAAACTCAGCGTCGACAATGTCCATATTGCTGCGGTGACTAAGGCGGAGGCGAGGCGCGCTGCGATCGCGACGTGAATCACGTAGAGCACGCTGAAGGGGTTGGCAGCGCCGCCAGAGGCCTGCAGTAGCGCGGTGAGTAAGA
>JBIKMD010001099.1:0-2531 GCA_044359465.1 Myxococcota bacterium | reverse complement strand
CCAACAAGTGTGCCGAAGATTTTCTCATCGGCGCGCACTGTTTACCGAAGATAGCGCCATGCCACCTATCACCCCTGCTCGCTCGAGAAAGCCGCAACCAGAAAGCTCAGAACCACTACGCATGCCGCGCTACCGTAACACCATACCTGGAGAGCAAACGCCCATCGAAGTGGACCGCATGGATCGCATTCGTCCGAGCGCTGCGAGTGCGGAAGGCATACGCGTACGTCGCGCCCCGCGCACACCGGGCAGGTTTGGTGCCCTTCGATCGCGACCAACGCAAACAGCATACCAACTGCGTCTCATGATCGAGATGTTCAATCGACGCGGTGTTGGGGATGTGGTGTTGTACAAACGAACTGAAGCACGCGCAGCGCTCGCAGCTGTGCTCACTCGCGACCTTCCGAGCATCGATTTGGATAATGGCGATAAAGGGTATGGCGGTGCGCGCGCGTTCGCACCCCCGGAATGGCGCACCGAAGACGCTCAAGCATACTTGGTCGAAACGCCGAAGGGCGTCTTCGCAGTGTCCTTGCCGCGCAAGAAGATGCCTCGTTAATGATGGTGGCTTGCCCACGGGTTTGCCGCGCACCGGCGATCTCGCGATGACCACGTTGTAGAGCCGCCTCTTACGCAACGTGCGGCGGGAACAGCGTCCTTACCATCTTCTCGAGCTGATTCTTCGCGATCCACGGCGAACCGAAGTTCAACAGCTTGTTCATCAGCCAGGACTCGGTCGCAAAGCGCAGGTCTTTGCGGCCAGTCACGCGCCACACGTTCGGATCTACCGTGGCGTGCACAGCAATGAAGCCGTTGTTGACGTCTTCGCCCTTCGAGTAGGTACCGAAGGGAAAGAGGTAGAGGTTCTTCGACGAGATGAGCTGATAGTCCCAGCGGTGTGCGACGCTTGGCGCTGGGTTTGGCGTGCTGGTAATCGCGAGACGGTTGTCGACTCGGTTCCACGTGAAGTTTCCGAGCTTCAGGTCTGCGGCTTCCTTCATGACGCCGCTCCATGCCGAGTTTGAAGCCGGCGGTAGAAGCGGGTTGTCATTCGCGTCGACGACTGTGGTCTCCGCGAACATGCGGCCGAGACGGTCGTCCCAGTTCTGGGGATCGATACGCTTGAGTACACTCGCGAGATCACCATGCACATAGCCGTCGAGGTCGACGCGTACGACGCCGTCGCCGAGGCGTTTGCTTCGAGTATCGAGGCTGACCAGCGTCGGGGCGATCGTCTTCGCGGCGATCGGTGTGCCGGGCTTCATGACGCCGAGCACCTTGTCGAAGCTAGGGGCGGCGATCACCCTATCGATCGCCTCAGGCTCGGGCGGCATTTCTGAGGTTTCCTGTGGAGCGAAGGTTGTGGCGGCAAGGAGGGAGATTTTCATGAAAGGATCGTCGGGAATCGATTCAGGCCTGTCGCCCCTCGTCGCTGGGCGGTGCCAAGTGTCGCCATTGATTGACTGAATCGTCGGCCTTCGATCGCCGCGGTATCGATGATGCTAAATTCTGTGTCGCGCAAAAGGTCCCAGGTTGCGTCGTCAGCGAGCCGCGCAACGCGCGAATTGTGCGGTCGCAAAGCCTTCTATGGGCCACGTGGGGTCAAGGGCAACGTCGAGACTTCGAGATCATCGAGATCCATGACCGCCCGTCCCGAACTATCGCTGAAGGCCGTGATGCCTAGCTCAAGTCTCGCCAACACGGAATCCGGAATCGGCAATGTGCGGCCGCGCGCACGAAGGACCTGTTGTGTATCCTGCCAGAGCTCTATCAACCCCTCGTTGGTTTCAGACAAAGTATAGTGCACCGTCAAACGCACCCAACTCCCCGTTGGAAACTGTACCCGAGAGGTTTCCGGTTGCGTGTAGAGAGGCTTGTCGGCCCACTTCAACTCGACGCCGAGCGAACCATCTTCGAGCCACATCACCCGCGGGCCAGGGCCTGATGCAATGAGATCACTTTCCAGATCCACGAAGGTCAACGGATGCCCCTCGACGACACGAATCGACATTGCAATCCACACGTCGTCGCCCCGGACAAAGTGGGCAAGAGTGGTCTCAAGCGACGACTTCGCCGTTACCATCGATGACGACTTTGCGACTGAGGTAAATCGCAGGGCCGTTGAGCCCTCTGCCACGTCAGTCGCCGACGGTTCGATGCGATTGTCACGAAAGTCACAGCTGCCGCTCAGCAGACAATTTTGCAAAGCAACGTAATCCGGCACATCGGGCGCGCGGGGCGATTGAAGCGTGAGTGCAGTGAAGCCATGTGCCGGACTCACCAGATCGCGAACATGCGCCAGACCCTCAAAGTTCTCTTTCATGGTGCGCAGCACTTCATACCGCTGCCCATCACCGGCAGTGCGAAATACCCGGCAATTATCCACGAAGAACGTCCGCTCGAACCAATCTGTATCGTAGAGATGTTCGATGTACTCAAACTGCCCGTTGCGAAACGCAAACCCGTCTCCACGGTCCACCTGACCGATCAAAACGCCATCATCCGATCGGATTTCGAACGGTGCAGTCGGG
>JBIKMD010001098.1:0-2532 GCA_044359465.1 Myxococcota bacterium | reverse complement strand
TGATGCCGTGCTGCTCCACGTTTCGGCGCAAACAGAGCACGGCCTGCTCATCCCATTCACTCGCTATGATGCTGGCCGCGCGCGACGCGTAACCAAGCGTCAAATTGCCGGCGCCTGCATGCAGCTCGAGCACGCGGCCGTACACGCGTTCGCTCACGAGACGCACGAGCGCTTCGTTCATGCGCAAGTTCGCTTGCGAGAAGACCCCGGGCTCGAGAAAGAACTTGGCTCTATCGAACATGGGGTGACGTACGAGCACGTGGGGTTCGCCGTGCCTCCGCGTGGTTTTCCCAACACCGATGGCGCCATGGACGATCCGTGAAGACACTAGATCACGCAGCGTACTTTGCGCCGCTTGTTCATCACCTTCAATCACCACTTCAATCGCGAAGCGCTGATCATCTGGCGAGTACATCGCTTCGATCTCACCGCTCAGGGGCGACTTGGAAATGGCCTTGAGCAAACGCTGGACGTTCGCGTCGAGCTCTGGATGTAATACTTTACATACATCAAACGGCACAATGTGATGAGACGCTGCGCCAAAAAATCCCGTACGCCCTTTGGCGCGATGCAAACGGGTTCTGTGGCGATACTCGAGCGCACGGTTGCTCACCAGCGGGCTCAGGTTCTGCACGCCGGCTTTAGCGAGCACGCGGGCCGCTTCGGCCTGCTTCCATGCGTCACTCGCTTGCGGGCTCCACTCACGGAGCATGCAGCCACCGCAGCCTTTGATCGCGCAATACGAAGCTACGCGATCAGAAGAAGGCTGCTCTAGCGTCATGCGCGACGCGACCAGCAACCCCTGCCGTTTGGTTTGCTCGAGCACTTGCACACGGTCACCCGGGAGTGCGCCGGGTACAATCCAGCGTTCGCCAGCCGCGTCGATCGCGAGGCCGTCACCAGAAGCGCCTAACGCGCTGACTTCTAAAACATTGTGAGCTATCGCGTTAGTCATGAACAAGGTCTTTCCAAATGCGGAGAGCGCCCTAGCTGGGTTCAAGGACGGTGTCACCGTCCTTTGTGGCGGCTTTGGGCTCTCCGGAAATCCCGAAAACTTAATCTCGGCCGTAGCGAGGCTCGGCACCAAGAACCTTACAGTCGTGTCGAACAACTGCGGCACCACGGAGCTTGGCCTCGGCGTCTTGCTCAAGTCGAAGCAGATCAAAAAAATGATCGCGTCGTACGTGGGCGAAAACAAAGAGTTCGAGCGCCAGTTCCTCAGCGGAGAGCTCGAGGTAGAGCTTTGCCCCCAAGGCACACTCGCCGAGCGCATGCGCGCGGGCGGCGCGGGCATTGGCGGCTTCTTCACCCCCACGGGCTACGGCACGCAGATCGCAGACGGCAAAGAAACCCGCATCATCGACGGCAAAGGTTATGTCTTCGAAAAACCGATCACCGGTGACTTTGCGTTTGTCAAAGCGTGGAAAGGTGACGCCTGGGGAAACCTAGTGTTCCGCAAGACCGCACGCAACTTCAACCCGCTCGCTGCCATGGCCGGAAAAATCACCATTGCCGAAGTGGAAGAGCTGGTGCCGGTCGGTAGCCTCGAGCCGGACCATGTGCATACGCCGAGCGTGTTCGTGCAGCGCATTTTCCAAGGCACGAACTACCAAAAATGGATCGAACAACGCACCGTCAGGGAGCGATGACATGCTGAGTAGAGAACAAATCGCCGCGCGTGTTGCGACGGAATTGAAAGACGGCTTCTTCGTCAACCTAGGCATCGGGCTGCCGACCCTGGTTGCCAACTATATCCCAGAGGGTGTCGAGGTTGTGCTGCAGTCTGAGAATGGCATGCTCGGCATTGGCCCGTTTCCATTCAAAGGCGAAGAGGACCCAGACCTCATCAACGCCGGCAAACAAACGGTCACCGAGCTCAAGGGGTCGTCGTACTTCTCATCGGCAGATTCGTTCGCGATGATTCGCGGTGGCCACATCGACGTTTCCGTGCTTGGCGCGCTGCAAGTGGCGGCCAACGGGGATCTCGCCAACTGGATGGTGCCTGGCAAAATGGTCAAGGGAATGGGCGGCGCCATGGACCTTGTTGCAGGCACCAAACGCGTCATCATTGCCATGGAGCACACCGCCAAGGGTGAAGCCAAAATCCTCGAGACCTGCACCCTCCCACTCACCGGCAAAGGCGTTGTTGATACCATCGTCACGGATCTCGCCTACATGCGAATCAAGGACGGCAAGATCGTGGTGGAGGAGCTTGCACCTGGAGTCTCGAAAGACGACGTGATCGCGCAAACCAAAGCACACGTGGTCTTTTCACCCTCTCTGACAACCATGAAGGTGTGACACCTACGGCGCAGACATCGCACAAAAACCATGCGCAGAAAAACACACATGGCAGACTTAGCGCGTGCATGTAGCGATCATCGATCGTGAGCCTGATCCTGCCCTCGGCGAAGCCCTACGCCAAGCAGGGTTCCTCGTCTCATTCGCCGAGGAATTGCACGTCAGAGCGGATGTTTTTCTGCTCAATGCATCTTACGTAGAGAGTGCGCGCATCGCAGCGATCCTGAGCAA
>JBIKMD010001097.1:0-2533 GCA_044359465.1 Myxococcota bacterium | reverse complement strand
CGGCACAAATTGCACGACGTCGACCTTTAACAGCGCCACTTCCGCAACCTGCGTGACGCCTTCACGTCCGCTCGGTACCTATTCCATCACAGTGACGAACGCCGATGGCCAAGCAGGGGTTGGTGGCAGTTACGAGTTCTTGGACGCGCCTTCTGTGAGCTACACGTCGCCAGGCAGCGGCCCCACGAGCGGAGGTTCGGTCATCACCGTCGTCGGCAGTGGGTTTCGCTCGGGCGCAACGGTGTCGATCGGAGGCTGCGCGTGCAACTCCGTTAGCGTTCCTATGGCGACACAACTGTCATGCACCACGAGCGGATGTTCGGTGGGTGTAAAAACAGTGCAGGTCACGAACGCGGACACGCAAAGCGGATCGGCAGCGAGTGCGTTCACCTATTACGCGCCCGCGAGCCTCTCGTGGCTCGAAACCGGGGTGCAGCACTTCGGAGGCGTGTCGGGTCCCACAGGGCCGAGCGGAACGCCACCAAGCTCGCTCAGCTTCACCCTGCGAAACACAGGTGCGGTCTCGACCTCTAGCGACCTCACGTTCAGCTTCTCGAACACGAGCCTGAATCCCTGGTCTATCGCATCGACGACTTGTGGAACCTCGCTCGCATCGGCCGCCAGTTGCACTGTGACCGTTGCGTTTCCGACTGGTGTGGCAAAGAAGGGCTTTAGAACCAACACACTCAACGCAAGCGCGACCTCAGGCGGCACCGCGAATCTCTCGATCGATGGCACCGTCAACTGCAACACCGCTGCGAGCCCCGGCACGATCTACGGCCCCGCCACCTACTCTTTCTACATTCCCGAAGCCTGCGATGGATTCACGTTCAAACTCTGGGGACCAGGCTCAGGTGGCGGCGGCGGTAGCAGCAGTCGCGGCGGAGGTGGCGGCGCAGGCGGCTGGTTCATAGGGGGCACCTCGACACAGACAAATCGATTTTTGACGCACCTATGGGTGACGCTTCCTGCCGGTGGTGCTGGCGGCACCGCGGGTGGCAATGGCACAGACGGCGGCAACTCAAAGCTAGAAACGGGCAACGCAACCATGGGCTCCGCCACAGTACAAACAGACGCGCCGTGGGCTCGCGCCGCGATCGCAGGTTATGCCTATTCGACGTACACGGGCACCACCAGCACGTGCTCTAACGGCGGCAATTCCGGCACATATACGTGGACGAGCCCCGATTGCCCTGGCGGCGTGGGGGGAGGCTACGACGGTGACACTGGCACGGCGGGCAACCAAACCTGCCTGGCGGGCGCGTGGTTTCCAACGCTCCAAACTGCGGGGCCGGGTGGTGGTGGTTCGGGAGCCTGTTCAAATGGAACCTTCACCCCCGCATCTGCACCGGGTGGTGCAGCGAACGGCAGCGGCGGGTCTGGCGGCGGAAACGGTACATGCGGCGGCGGTGGCGGCGGCGCAGCGACAGGCGGGCAAGCAGGTGGTGCGGGCGGCTGCGGCGCAGCAAGTGGCCAACCAGGCGGCTACGGTGCAGGCGGCGGTGGCGGCGGCACCTCGGGCGGAAACGGCGGCCAAGGCGGCGCCGGCATGGCGACGATCACTTGGTTCTAATCCGCGCGTGAATCTTGCTCGCCGTTTAAGGCGCGGCCGTCGTCAAGAGCTTGGGCACATCGAGCTTCGCGCTGAGTTGTTTCGCGGTGACATCAGCGCTCACGTGGGTTCCGAGCAAAGTGAATCTGCCATCGCCCTCGAGTCGGAAGTCGTCGATGACAAGCGCGACTTGACCGCTGCTACCTGTGACGTTCATGAGCCGCACACCCGTTGCAATCTGCAGACCCTCTTTAGGTACGCTAGTGGAGGTGTTGACGAGCAAAACCAATTGGCCCTTCACGCTCGCGAACGTATCCCCTGCTGCGCGCTTGAAGCTTTCAATCTTGATGTCGCCCTCTGTGCCCTGAGCAATGTTGAGCTTGAAGCCCCCGGGCAAGAGCAGTTGGCCCGACTTCATCTTCACCTTGAGCTGCGCCGCCGGTACGTCCTCGGCTGGCGTAGCACCCTTGCGCGTCGAACCAGACACCATGACTGAGCTACCCGCAGGCGTATCGCCGAGCTGCAAGTGATCGAGCGCCACGGCGGCCGTTGTTGCTTCGCCAAAACGAAACGCGAACGAGCTCTTGGCATCGCCGAAACCACCCTCGGGAACTCTGAGCGCTGCGCGAACATCGCCATCGACTGAAACGGCAGTGGTACCAGCGGTTCCATCGATTCCAATCTTGAGGACGCCGGTAGCTGTCGCTTTGACGCCATCGACCTTCACGTCGAGCCCACGCAGGCCCAAATCGACGGCGCCCGTAGTCACATCAAGGTTCGCGACGGTCAGTTGCGCGCCAACGCGTTTACTAGCACTGTTGAGCGATAAAGAGCCGGTAAAGGCGGTGCCACCCTTCATCACCACGGCGGCAGTCTTGCCATCGCGCGTCACGTTGACTTGAGAGTCACCAAGAATGCCGCTCACGGTCGAAAAGTTTGCGTCTATGCTAGGCGGCGCGCTGCCAACCTGTTTGAGCGAGA
>JBIKMD010000084.1:0-9118 GCA_044359465.1 Myxococcota bacterium | reverse complement strand
CAGCGACCACATGAGGCCTACAGGCGCAGCAGGAAAACCGCGAATCCATGCCACATCTGGTTTGTCTGCTCGAAGCGCGAGTCTCGTGAGTCTCGCCACATTCCTTGCATAAACCTTCGGCGATCCACCGGCTTCGAAGCGATCGTAGAACCAACCGATTCCAGCGCGCGAAAGCTGAACCGCAAGCTCGTGGGTCTCGTCCGATTGCTCGAGCGAGACGAGTTGGACCTTGAAGCCTTGGTTCGCGAGCGCAAGCGCCGGCCTAACAATTTGCGAGTGACCGATGGCACTGAGCAAACCATCGAGACTGTAATGGTTAAGCTTTCGCAAACTCGTAGTCCCAATTGAAGTAGCTATAGATGCGGTCGTTGAAGATGGTGTTCGTCACGAGTTGTCCGCGCTTGTTGTTGGTGTTGAACTCGTGAAGCGCTTTGAGCTGACCGCGATCTGGATGCCCATCAAAAGACCACAGATCATCGAAGAACACGTTGCAGCCACTTGCGAGCAGCGGTTGCAAAAACGACAAAGCGGTTCGGGTCGACGAGTAGTAATCTAGGTCCAAAGTCACGAATGCTGGCGGCGTGTCTCGCAGCTCGTTAGCAAGGGCTTGGGTGAGAGACACTTCAAAGAAACCCTCTACAAAGCGAACGCGTGAGAGCGGGTAACCGGTCTTTTTGATGACGCCCTTGATGTAGTCGACCGAGAACGCAAAGTCTCCGGCGCGCCAAGTGACGTGCGCGTCATGCGCGCCCGTGGGCGGCGGCAAACCTTTGAAGCTATCGAAGAGCACGACGCTCGAATCCTTGTACTCAGCGAGCACGGCAAGCGCGCGTTGCAGCGTGTTGCCGGAGCCGGTGCCAAATTCCCAGTAGGTCAGTGGGCGTGACCGCTCTTTGTGCTTGTTTAGTGAGTAGGCGAGCGCCGCGGGTAGATGGTCGTACTGCGCCGCTCGCCCCACCATGCGTGCAAATTTTTGTTTAGCCTGCGTCAGCGCGCGTGAACCACGAAGGCCCTTGAGCTCGTTCTTGAGTGCCATGGTTATCCGTTCTTTGGTGGTTTGCGCAGGGCCTTGCGCACGACTTTGTCCGCCGTGCGTTTTGCGGTTTTGACGACGCCTTCACTGCGTACGCGGTCGCGTGCGGCTTCAACGCCCGCTCGAAGTGTTTTGAGATAGCCCTTGGCGCCTGTGGTTTGTTTGTATTGCGTGTTCGACTCGGGTCCCTCACGCCCATCTTCACGCTTCGCACTGAAGTAATACACCGCGAGTGACTTGCGGGTCATACCCTCAGGGCACGCCAGTGGATGCGGATGCCCATGGTGCGAAATGTCGTTAGTCTCGAACAGCACCGCGCGGTTGAAGATGGGCGCGATCTCTGTGAGCCGCTGCTTCGAACGCATATCCCAGAGCTCTAGATACCCTTCGTACTCCGGCCGCCAGTTCTTGTTTAGGTAGAGCAGCAAGTTGAGCCGACGGTGCTGCCGCGTCTCCGGATGAAAGTTATAGTCCACGTGCACATCGAGAAATGCACCGGGCAGCGACTGGTGCAGTCCTCCTCCGATGAGCGAAGGATCAGCGAGCAAGTCAGGAATGCCAGTGATGCGCGACAGTTGCTCCCGGAACGATGCATCATTCACGCGTTCGAAAAAGAGCCGATGCGCGTTTGGGAGATCGCGGTTCAGTGTCAGCTTGTTCTTCTGGTGCATGTATGTGGCGCGTTGCCAGGCCGCATCAGTGGGGGCCGGGAATTGTGCGAGTAACGCCTCTGCTTGGGTGCGCGGCAGAAAGTCATCAATGACCACCCAGCGAAACGGACGGGTCGTCTGCCAAGCTGCGGTGAGTGAGTCGATGTGAAGCTTCATGTGCACCCCGTGACTACGCCACAGGTGGGTTGTTTGAAAGACATTGACGAGCTGACCCTAGAGGACGCGGAGGCGGCGAAACACATCCATGGTCTGAGTCATCACTCGATCTCTCGCCAGGTGCTCGCGGGCGTAAGCGTGGCCGGCGACGCCCATTGCCTCTAAACGCCCGCGGTCGCCGAGAAGTGCGCTGATCGCGCTCGCCAGCGCCGCGCTATCACGCAGGGGCACGAGCAAACCGGACACATTCGGGACGATGGCTTCACGGCAGCCTGGCGCGTCGGTAGTGATGCAGGCCCGGCCGCAGGCTTGCGCTTCGGCGATGGCGAGCGGAAGCCCTTCCGCGTAGGACGGTAGGACCACTAGCGTCGCCTCTGAGAAAACACGAGGCATGTCCTGGCGAAAGCCCCACCACTCAATGACATCACCCCACGCCTCGAGTTGCGTGCGCGGGATGGCCGCCCGGTTGCGAGGGTCTTCGCCTCCAACCAAGGCGAAACGGGCGCTGCCTTTGAGCCTCCGTGCAGCTTCAACGAACTCGCCTATGCCTTTATCCCACAACATACGCGCAGGCAGCACGACCAAAGGGCGGCCCACGGGCAGAGGCGTTGGCACGAACCGCTCCATGTCGACGCCTGCGCCAAGAATGACGACGGCTTGTGCGCGCTCAACGAGCCCATGGCTCACGAAGTTGTCGAGTTGAGCATGATTTTGGAACACGTTCACACAACGCGGTGAACGCAGCGCCGTGCCATAACCCTTGCGCGCTGCGAAACGTAGAAGCCGCTGCGGCAGTGCGTCTTCTGGGCGTTCAGTGAGGGCGTATCCAAGTCCCGTCACTGTATTCACGATCGCCGGCACCCGCATGAGGCGCGCGGCGAAAGAGCCATACATGTTCGCTTTGATCGTGCTGTGGTGCACGACGTCGGGCGTGAGACGCGCATACACAGAGATGAGCGCAGCCAACGTTTTGGCTTCCGTTGCTGGCGAGAGGGAATCACGCACGAGTGGAATCGGTGTGAAGTCGTAACCCAGCGCGCGGATCTGCTCGCTGCAGCCTGTGTCTGCTGCAGCAACCGTGACTGAAAAGCCTGTGAGCGTTTGCGCAACGGGCAAGCGGTGGGAGAGAAAGAAGCGGTCTTCAGTCGTGACGAAGACTGCGCGTGGACGTTTACCCCTTGATGGAGAGGCCAAGGGCTTCACGTAGTGCGAAGTGGCTCTCGCTCACGCTGAACAGCACGAGCTCTCTCACACGTTCTTGTGGGGCAATGCGCGCTGCGCCGTCTGCTGCCTCGGCTGTCGCACGTGCTGCCACGTCGAGGTCGCCACTCATCAGCAACGCGGCGCGGTACGCCGTATGTTCGACGGACTCTTGGAAGCCCTTGAGCAAATTGCTCTTCATGTCGTTGTAGCCACCGATGGCCAAGTCCTTGATGCGGCGAAGCGCTGCTTCAGGGATCTGCTGTAGCACCTCGACCCAGGCCGTCACTTCTGCTGGATTGCCCAAGCCGCCTGCCTTCGGATTGAACATGGCGACGAACGCTGCCAGCAAGTCGCGAAGTTGGTCGCCCGGATAGATGCGGGCGAGGAATAGCTCTGGGCGCGCGAACGTGAGGTTGCGCGCAATGTGATAACACAGGATCTTGTGCGAGCTCTCTTTGAAGACAGGGTTCTCTTCGCCCGCGGCGATCGCCGGTGGACGTGCGTTGATCAGCTCGAGCTCGGTCATCGAGCCTGAGCGTTTGTACACGTCGACATTCGGCGCGCTCATGGCGCCCTGCACGTACTTCAAGATGTTCACGAAGAAGAGCTGCGACGACTTGAGGTCGACCATGTCTTTCTTCTTTAAATCGAGGTCCTTCGCCGTCTTGGTGAACAAGTCTGGCGCCGCTTTGTAGAGTCCGGTCGCCAGCTCACCAATGCCTCCCTTGAGGTTTGGATGCAGTAGGTGCTCGCGCACGAGTGCTTCAGTGAGCGGCTTTTGCGCTTTGGCCGGAATACCTTTTTTCAGATACTCGAGGATCTTCTTCTCTTCGTCGTTTGCCGACTTGAGATAGGTCAGCGCCGCACAAACACAGTACACTTTGTCGAACTTCTTATCGGCTTGGTAGAGCTTGCGCAGTTCGTGCAACGCAGCAACCGGGTTGGTCGCCGTGCGCATGATTTCCTGCTGCATCCCGATGGCCTTGGGCCGTAGCTCGGGCTTCTCGCCATAGAGCGATGCCAGGGTGAGGGCATCGTTCTGATTGCCTGGGTCGAGCTTGACCACCACTTCATACGCGGTGGTGGCATTGTCTTGCTCTTTGAGCACTTGCCGGTAGAGCTCGGCCAAAGTGCGGAACATGGCCGCTTTTGCCTTGCGCGCGGTTGCTGGCAGACGCGCGATCATGGCGCGATAGTTCTCTTCCAGCATCTTCCATTGCTGGCTGTCGCCGAGCATTTTTTCGATCGCTTCGAAGGCAGCGGCTTGCGCGGCATCCACGTCGAGCGCGGCGTTGTAGTACTTGAGCGACTTATTAATGTCCTTGATGTCTTTCTGATACAGATCACCGAGGCGCATGGCGTAGGCGACCTTCTTCTTGTCATCCTTGAGCAAGCCCACGAGCTGCTCGCTGAGCTCGGCGATCTTCTGAACTTGTTTGGTGTCTGTATAGAGCGCGACAAGGGCTTCGAGCACATCGACGTTGTTGGGCTCTTGCTTCTGCGCTTCCAGCAGTGCGTCAATGGCGCGGTAGGGATCGTTCAGACGTTCGCGCGAAAGTTGCGCAAGCGTGAGCAAGATCTTAGCGCGTTCGTCGGTGGCTGCGAGGTCGACGTAGCGGTGGAGCGCATCGTAGGCGCCTTCGAAGTCACCAAGCTCTTCTTGCACCTTCGAGAGGTGCTTGAGTGAAGCAGGGTGGTGCGCGTCGATTTCGAGCGCCTTTTCGAATTGCTTCTTCGCTTTTTCGAGCTGCTTGGTCTTGAGCAAGAGATCGCCGGTTTGCGCGAACAGATCAACGACTTCGGCATTGGTCAGCGAGTCGCGGTTGACGAGGATCGCGTTGAAGGCCTTGAGCGCTTGTTCCCACTTCTCGACGCGTAGATACGCATGGCCGAGGCCTTCGAGCGTCGGCAAATAGGTGGGGTCCACTTCGAATGCGCGTTCGTAGTTGGCGAGCGCTTCGTCCTGTTTGGTTTGTTTGTCAGCCAAATAACCCAAACGATAGAGCTTTTGCCCTAGCTCCTTGGCGTCTGCTTTCGGATCGAGCTTGCCCACCACGATTTCGAGCACGCGTTCGGCGTTCGCCCAATCTTCTTTGCGGAAGTAGATCTCAGCGAGCGGACGCGCGGCTTCAACATAGTCCGCTGTGTAGTCGAGCGCGCGCGAGTAGTAACGCATCGCGCTCTCTTGGTCGTCCTTCTTCTCTGCGTAGAACTTGCCACATTCGTAGAAGAGCTCGGTTTTGAGCTCTGGATCATCGGTCGCTTCCGCCTCTTCGACCATGTACTGAACGTGGCTATCCCAGTCCTTGTTCTCGGCGGCGATGTCTTTGAGCGCGGCGAGGGCTGGGACGTACTTCGGGTTAATCTCGAGGGCCCGTTGGTAACAGCCCTTTGCTGCGGGCCCGTCCTGCAGCATGTTCTCGTTGATCTTACCCATGCGGTAGTAGAGATCGACGGCTTGCGGGCTGTCTTTGGCAGACTCCGCTTCTTTCTGCAGCATTTCGATCGATTGGAACCAGTTACCTGAACGCTCGTAGAGCTTGCCGAGCGCATTCAAGGCGTCGGTTGCATTCGGATCCATCGCCCGCGCGGCGTTGAAGTACTCCTCGGCTTTGTCTGGACGCGAGAGGTTCTTGTAGAAGATCTCGCCAATGGAGATGTACTGCTTCACGATCTCGGTTGGGTCGCCAAGCAGAGAAGCGTGGTGCTGCAACACCTGAATGAGCTTTTCCCACTCTTTGGTGTCGCGTAGCAGCCGCTCTTCATGACGAATGGCCGAGAGGTTATTGGGGTCAAGCGCCAGAATGTTGTCGTAACAAACGAGGGCGTTCTTCTTGTCCTCGAAGTGCTCTTCGAACACCGCCGCGGCCTTGGCGAAGAGCTTCACTTTCTCTTCGTTCTCCGGCACGACCGCGATTTGTTTCTCGAAGACTTCGAGCAGCTCGCGCCAGCGGGTGAGCTGCGTGTACTGTCGCTCTAGGGCTTGCAGGGTAGAGAGATGACCCGCATCGATCTCGAGGATCGCGCGGTAGGTCTCAATGGCCTTCTCGACGTTGTCGAGCTTGCCTTCATACAAGGTACCGATCTTCTCGCGCAGCGGGACTGTGGCCTTTTTGTCGCTTGCCAGGTCGATCGCGCGCATCAAGATGCCGATCAACGCATCGAAGCGATTCTCGCGTTCATACAACGCGCTGAGGGCATCGATGGCGATGCGATCGCTCGGATCCAGGTCGAGAATACGTTGGTGGGTCGCGATCGCTTTTTCTACGTCGCCCGCGAGTTGATCCCAAACGCTCGCAATTTGCCGCAGGATCGACTTCTTCGCGTCGGTATCTGGCGCGTGTGAGAACTTGTTCTCCAGCGCGGCAATTTGGTCTTCGGTGCGGCCTTGTTTGCTGCGGATTTCTACGAGGCGATCGAGGGCGTCCGTGTCGCCTGGTGAGAGATCGAGCAAACGCTCGTAGATCTCTTCCGCGGCACCGAGCTCGCTCATGCGGTCGGTGTAGACGCGGCCCAAGCGGCGTTGGACCTCAATCTTCATGCGCGCATCGGAGATCTCTTCGAGTGCGTCTTCGTAGACGGCGCAGAGCTCTTCCCAGCCCTGGATTTCACCAGCGAGACGTTCTGCTGCGAGCGAGGCGCTTTCGATTGGCGCTTCGCGGAACACGCGGCAGGCAGCAATGAACGCGAGGTCTTTCTGGCCGAGCTCTTTGTCGTGAATGTCGCGGATCTCTTCGAGTAGCTCCAGGCGACCTTCGCCTTGGTACTGCGAAACGAACCCCTCATCCGTAGCGACCAAGCGGCGCCATTCGCGGGCGGTGCGCAGAATCTTGCGGACTTGGTCGAACGCGCCTTTGTCTGTCGGGTTGAGCTCGAGGATCTTCTCATAACTCGGCACCGCGGCGGTGGGGCGGTTCAAGCGCTCCAAATAGATGTCCGCAGAACGGCGGAGCGCTTTGAGCCTCAGCTCGGGTGACGGTTGCAGCTCGACCGACCGGTCCACTGCTTTGGCTGCATCTTCGAAGGCCTTGGTGGCTTCGAACAAGTCGGCGAGCTTCTCGAGCTCTTCCGGCGTATGCGGCGCTGCACTCAGGACCTCGCGACCGATGAAGACAGCGTCTTGGACTGCGCTCTCGATGTGCGAGAGCGCTTCCATACGAATGAAACGGACCGCTTTGCCTTCACTCGGTGGCACGAGCGGAATGAGACGCTTGGCCATTTCCGCTTGCTCGCTGAACTCGTTGCGCTTGCCGTACAAGGCGATGAGCGCACGCAGCGCATCCACGCGTTTGGGCTCGGCGGTGAGCACCGAGTTCCAACGCTGTACGGCGATATCCGTGTTGCCAAGGTGCTCGGCCATGACCTCGGCTTGGCGGCGATTGTAATCGATGCGCCGCGTGTCGTCTTTGGTCGTGTCAATGGCAACTTGCAGCATGTCCGCTAGCTCTTGGTAGCGGCCGAGCTCGCGCAGCAACGCATCGAGCGCTTCAATTGCGTCCACATTGGCAGAGTCGAGCTTGAGCGCGTTTTGCCACGCATCAACGGCGCCGCCTGGGTCGCGGAGGTGTTCCTTTAGGGTGCGCGCTAGCTCAGAGCGCAAACGCACGCGTTCCACGTCGGTTTGATCTGGGTGCACGTCCAGCTCACGCAAGACTTTGGCGAGCTCATCGTAGGCTTTGGCCTCACCAAAATACTTCTCGAGCGAAGACAGCACGCGCATGTCGGTTGGCGCGAGACCACGTGCTTGTTCGAGTGAGCGAATGGCGGCGTCTGGCTCGAACAGCTTGTCGCCCCAGGCAGCTGCAAGGCGAATGAGCAGCTCGACTTTTTCTGCGTCGCTCTCCGCCACGGCGACTTCCGTGTCGAGGATCTCGGTCAGCGCAGACCATTGTTCGGTCTCGTTGTAGACCTTGTCGAGCGCCTTGAGCGCTGCGGGGTTCTGCGCGTCATGACCGAGCACCTTGCGGTACCACTCGATCGCCTTTTCCAGGTTCTTGAGGCGCTGATGGTAAATATCAGCAATACGCGCCGTGAGCTGCAGTTTGAGGATCGGGTCGCCAATGGCGTCGATCTCGCTTGCATAGAGCTCCACGAGCTCTTCGTGGTTGCCGTTCGCTTCCGAGAGTCGTTCGAGCTCGGCGCGAATCTCCGAATCACCTGAATCTTCACCAAACGCGCGCGACAAGGCGAGGAAGGCCATGTCTTGCACGTTGAGCTTGTTCTGATAGGTCTGCGCGATCTTGATGAGCAGCGCCTTACGCGGCTCGTGCTCCGTCGTGGAGCCAAGTTGCGCTTCGAGCACGTCGACGAATTTTCGCCAATCGCCGCTCTGTTGGTAGACGCGTTCGAGCGCCACTGCGGCCATGGCCGCATCGCCTGCGCGTACGCGCTCTTCCAAGTGCGCGATGGTCTTCTCGTGGTTCGGTTCTTCTTTCAGGACTTGATCGAAGATCTTTGCCGCTTCTGGTTTGTCGCTGAGCGTCGTTTCGGTGGTGACACCTTTGCGGAAGAGCAGGTCGAGCCGGCGGTTACGTGCTTCTGGGCTCCGTTTATCGCCAATGCGCGCAATCTCAGCGTCGAGCGCTTTGACCCATTCCTCTGGCTTGCCAAGATGTTCGTAGAGCGATCCCATCTCGTCGAAGTTGGTGGGATCTTCTGGCGCTACCGTCATGATGCGGCGGCGCGTCTCAAGGGCCTTTTGGTACTCGCCGATCGCCTCTTGCAGGCGGGCGACGTTGAGCAACATTTCGAGCTTACGCTCGTTGCCGCTGGTCAGCTCCACGAGCTTGAGCAGGATCTCGCTCTGTTCACGCTTTTGTTCGGTCTGGCCGTAGAGCTTCTCGAGCGCAGTGTGAGCCGCCACGTCTTTGACGTCGCGCTGCAACACCTCTTTGAACTCTTCTATGGCTTTGTTCGGATCGTTGACCTTTTCGTAGTAGAGCGCGGCTGCGCGGCGGTGGAACTGCAGTGACAGCGCCGCTTCGGCTTTCTGGGCTTGCTCCACGTAGGCGTCAGCGAGGTCGCCGAACGAGGTGGTCTCCTGCGCAAGCTTCTC
>JBIKMD010001095.1:0-2540 GCA_044359465.1 Myxococcota bacterium | reverse complement strand
CAAAACATCTTTGAGGTGCGCCAGGCGCTCGCTGACGAAATGGACGCGTTTCGCGCCGAGCTTCCGAGTGGACTATCCCTGGTTTCCGCGTTCGACCAGTCGACAAACGTCAGGCACCGCATGGGCGGTTTCGCGCGTGACTTCGGGCTCGCCATTCTACTCGTGCTGGTGACGTTGTTGCCGTTGGGTTTGCGGGCGTCAGGCGTCGTCATGATCTCGATTCCTCTGTCCATCGCGGTCGGGCTCTTTCTTCTGAAGATCACTGGCTTCAGCATCAACCAATTGAGCATCGTTGGCTTTGTCATCGCGCTCGGTTTGCTCGTGGATGACTCGGTTGTCGTCGTGGAGAACATCACGCGCTATTTGCGCATGGGAATTTCACCTCGCAAAGCGGCCATCGATGCCACCAAGCAGATCACGTTGTCTGTGCTCGGTTGCACCGCAACGTTGATCTTCGCGTTTCTGCCGCTACTTGCGCTCCCTGGCACCGCTGGGCAGTTCATTCGTTCGCTGCCGCTCGCTGTGGTGTTCACCATCGTTGCCTCGTTGCTGGTGTCACTGACTATCGTTCCGTTCTTGTCTAGCTTGGTCCTGAAGAACGAAGGTGAGCACGGGAACCGTGTATTTCAGGCGATGAACTGGGTGATTGAAGGCTCGTATCGCAAGCTTCTGTCTCGTTCGATTGCGCATCCCGCGGCGACGTTGGTGATTGCGGGTGCTTTGTTCGTTGGCAGCCTCGCGCTCGTGCCGGTCATTGGCTTCAGTGTGTTTCCCAAAGCGGGCACGCCGCAGTTCTTGGTGAAGATCGAGACGCAGCAGAACGCGAGCCTTGTTGAAACGGATCGCGCCGCTAAGTTCGTGGAGACGGCGCTTCGCGAACGTCTCGCACTCAACTTCGTCGCTACCTCAGTGGGTGTTGGCAATCCGCAGATCTACTACAATGTGCCGCCTAGCAACGAACGAACGAACGTGGCTGAGGTATTTGCGGAAGTGACCCACTTTGACAGCAAAACAACGCCGGCGATCTACGATCAACTTCGCGCGGATTTTGCAAACTATCCCGGCGCCAAGATCGAGCTCAAAGAGTTCGAAAACGGCCCTCCGCTAGAAGCACCTATTGCGTTTCGTTTGCTTGGTGAAGACAGCGACGCGCTTGTCAAAGCGTCGAAGCTAGTGGAAGAAACGCTGCTGTCGATCCCTGGAACGCGTGATGTCCGGAATCCCGCCAGAGACGAACGAACCGATCTTCGCGTGAACATCGACCGCGACAAAGCTGCGATGTTTGGTGTGGCCCAAGCCGACGTTGACCGGGCAGTACGCCTCTCGATCGGTGGCATCAACGCTGGAACTTACCGTGCTGATGGAAAAGACAACGCTTACGACATTCGCGTGACGATGGACCAAGCTGCTTCCGTGGATTCGCTCAGTCGTATCTACGTGGGAACGCAGCGGGGCGGGGCTCTGCCGCTCGCACAGGTCGCGTCGATTGGCTTCGAGCCTTCACCTACCAAGATTAACCACTACAACAAAGAGCGCGCCTCTACGGTGACGGCGCAAGTCGTCACCGGGCAGAACACAGACCGCATCACCCAAGCCGCCATCGCTAAACTCAAAATGGTGGAGATGCCCCAGGGTGTACGCCTTGTGGTTGCGGGTGAGGTGGAGAATCGAAAAGAGAGCTTTGGAGGGCTCGGCACTGCGATTCTGATCGCAGTGTTCGGTGTGTTTGCCGTACTGGTGCTCGAGTTCCGCACCTTCAAGAGCACGTTGATCGTCGCGTCTGTCATTCCTCTCGGCATCATCGGCGGCATGGTGGCTCTGCTGCTCAGCGGCAACACTTTATCGTTCACGGCTGTGGTGGGGTTTGTGGCGCTGATGGGCATCGAAGTGAAGAACTCGATTTTGCTCGTCGACTTCACCAACCAGCTCCGCCAAGAGGGCATGCCACTCGACACGGCCATTCAGCGCGCAGGTGAGATCCGTTTTGTGCCGATTCTGCTCACAACGCTGACTGCCGTGGGAGGGTTGATTCCCCTCGTTCTCGAACACTCGCCTTTGTATTCTCCATTGGCGCTCGTCATTCTGGGCGGTCTCATCAGCTCCACCGTGCTGACGCGTCTGGTGACGCCCGTGATGTACAAGTTGCTCGCACCTGATTTGAAAGATCTCAGCGACGATACGCCCGCGGCCGAGGTCGTCCGCGTTCCCCACGCTGCCTAAAAAAGTGAGATGACGATGTACGCTTTTATTTACATGGCTCTGAGCCTAGGGACAACTGCGCCGCAGGGCGCTGCAAACTTGTCCACGTTGACGCTTCCCGAGGCGATCGCGACAGCGCTCGAACGCGCTCCCGAAACGCGTGAAGCTAACAGTCGGCACGTGCAAGCGACCTATAAACGCAAGGCCGCAACCAGCGCTTTGTTTCCTCGCGTCCGCGCCGAGGCGTCCGTGCAGGTTTGGAACGCTCCCCTCGACATTCGTTTTGTCGACCCTGCCTCACTCGGTGATACCTCAGCGTTTCCGCCGCAGATCGCCGGAAC
>JBIKMD010001096.1:0-2540 GCA_044359465.1 Myxococcota bacterium | reverse complement strand
CGCGCGGGGACCACCCACCAGCGTTTGCGGCGTACGGTACGGTGACTCGAGCAAGCGGAACTTACGCTGCAAACGCGCGAGTGCGAGCATGCCGTCTTGTTTGAGCGCCGTCGCGAACTCTTCACCCGCAAGGCCGTCGATCTGATGGCCGCCGTAAGTGATGAAGTTGAAGACGAAGCCGAGTTTGCCGAGCTCCTCTGGGAAGCGGCGCATTTGTTCGTCACTCATGCCCGTGCTGTCCCAGTTGAACGATGGAGACAGGTTGTAAGCGAGCATGCGCTCTGGGAATACAGCATGGATAGCGTCCGCGAAGATCTTCGCGTCATGAAGATCCGCCGTCTTCGTTTCCATCCACAAGACGTCTGCATAAGGCGCCGCAGCAAGCGATTTGGCGATGGCGTAATCAATGCCACCGCGTACTTGGTAGTAGCCGTCCGGCGTCTTGGCATGCTCGCAATCCCACGTGACATGCACGCCGAATTGTTTGAGTCGCGCATTGATTTGCGCGAACGACGCCGTCTTGGCGAAGGTTTTCCACTCGTCCTCAGACACCGGCATCGCCGCGCCTTCGCTTGCGCGAAAACGCAGGGTCTCGAGGACGGCTTCACCGTAAGTGCAAACGTTGGCTTCGCCCTGCCAAACGTCGACAAGCTTGTCGAACACCTTATCGAGCACGGCGTCAGGATTCGTTTTCCCAGCCGCTTCGTAGCTCTTTTGGGCGTCATCGTACATCGCAGTGATGCCCGCTTGCGCTAGCCAGCGTTCGGCTTCGGCGTACTCTTCTTCGCTCGTCGCGTAGAGCTGGTAACCCGTGAGCTCTTCGATGCCGCGGCGATGGAGTGCGCGAAGAACGGCAATGAACGCGATCTTGAACGTAGGAACATTCAGGTTGGTCGCGCCAAGAATGAACGGTTGATCGCGTTCGTCACTGCGTCCATCGAGCAGCGTGGCGGACTCGGCGTCCGTGCGCGCAACGATGATGCCTTGCACTTGCATGATGTCGAGCTGGAAACGCGCAGCGCTCAGGCGCTTGATCTGCTCGTCCTCGGACACCAGCACTTTGCCACCTTGGTGTCCGCACTTCTTCACGCCCGGTTTTTGATCTTCAATATGGTAACCAGGCACGCCCGCCTCAACAAAACGGCGAATGAGGTTACGGACGTGCGCATCACCGCCGTGGCCTGTATCGGCATCCGCGATGATGAACGGACGGTAGTCGACGGCGGGGGTCGCCGCACGTTGCGCTTCAGACATGCGCAAACGCGAGTGCGTTTCATTTCGATCAGCCGTGAGCAACGCTCGCACAATGGCGCGCGATTCATCAGGCACGCGGCCGAGTGGATAGCTCGCAAGGTCGGGACCTGGATCTTCGTCGGCGGAGCCTTTTGCGCTCGTCGCCCAGCCACCAACATAAATGCCCTCGATCCCGACGCGTTTCATGGCCACTGCTTCGCCAGGCGAATACGGGCCGAACGAGGTCATGCACTTTTTCTCTTTGAACAACTGGCGGAGCCGCGCATGGAACGCTGCTGCCGTATCGGCGGCGACGGCGTACTGGTCGCGGATCGTGCCGCGCTGCTCAACGATCTCGCGCGGTGTATACAAACGTCGAATTCCCTCAAAGCGCGGGAGCTCGAACCACTTCTTCATCGAGGCAACATTTTCTTCGAATGTGGACATAGGTTGATTCATCTTTACCTCGGTCGGCACTTCATTCCCAGCGTCTCTTTTTTTTTCACGTAGGTACGCGCGGCTACGGAATCGGGCACCAGTTTCCAATGTTTCCAGGGCAGCCGGCGCCGGAGCTTATGATGTTTCCGGTGCTGCACATCGCAGACCCGTAAACGAAATGGAGCGTGCAGGCACCATTGACGAACGCGCGAGAGGACGAATCACTGCACGCGGTGTTCATGGCGCAGGCCGAGCCGCGGCAGTAGGCGCAGATCGCTTCGGCCGTCGCCGAATCATTGTTGGCGCAAATCAGAGACTGCGACGTGCAGTACTGCGTCACGCCCACGCGGCAACCAACGCCTACCAGCGAACGACAATTAGGCTGGCTGTTGCAACTGTTGCTGCAAGTATCACGGTCCAACGTGTTACCGTCATCACATTCCTCTGCTGGACCACGCTGCCCATTGCCGCAAGTATCGAACTGACAAAGCGTGGTGCAGATGTTGCCAGCTTCGCCATTGTCATTCCCGACACCGGTCTGACTTCCTAGCGTGCCGTTGTCGCAGACCTCGCCGGCCGCAATATTGACCAGTGAGTCGCCGCAAGAGGGCGCGGTGCAATCACGGTCGCAAGATGCTGATTCGCTGCCCGTATCGCAGGCTTCGCCAGGACCGTGGTGTCCATCACCGCACACATTCGTACGGCACGTCGCCGTGCAAGCGTTTCCGATCTCACCGTTGTCGTCGCTGGCACCAGGACCACTTCCCGCAGCGCCATTGTCACATTGTTCCCCAGGCCCGAGGTGGCTATCGCCGCACACATTTGTCGTACACGCTGCCGTACATGGGCTTCCGCTCTCGCCATTATCG
>JBIKMD010001094.1:0-2541 GCA_044359465.1 Myxococcota bacterium | reverse complement strand
ACGTACACACCATCAGGACCGAGCACTCGAATTGCTGGCGGAAGAAGGCCTGTTTTGCGCTTCGACAGAGGCACATACAACGCTGGCAGCGCAAAGGGAGCAGGTAACGCCACGTCGCCTGGTTGAAGTACCGGCGCAATGAACACCGCGTGACTCCCTAGCTCCACCCGCGCTTCTTTGGCACGCACACTAAAAATAGGCGGCGCGCCTTTCCCACAATCACAGGGCGTGAAGTACGCGTTCTTCACGAGGAATGTGCGCTCACCCGTGCGAGAAATCTCGCCGCTCATGTAGAGCGCGTCCGTGCCCGCACCAAGCGCGTCAAAACCGGCGAGCTTCGGATCGAACGAACCAGGCTTCTTTACGCGAATCTCGGCCAGACCCAGGGTGCCCGTCACCAGATCGCCGTTGAGCTCGATGCGCTCACACGTCGTCATGTTGTTACCGTCAATCAGCAACACATCGCCGGTAGCCACGGCATACTTGATGCGGCGCTTGCCTTCTGGCGTTTGCTCCATTTGAAGGTTCAGTGCGTTTGCCGAGAGGAGCGCCGTGCCAGACGTGAGCATCACATGGCCAAGGAAGATGCACTTGTCGTTGGTACAAGACGCCTCGTCGGAGGAGAGCGCAATCGGCGCATTGCCCGTTGTCTGCATGTTCAGGAGACTTTGCGCGTGCGCAGTCCCATGCAGAAAGAGGCCCAGAATAATCGCTTGAAGCGCTCGCACGAGAAGGTACTAACCGCCGGACCTGAAGAAAGTCATGGGAGCGGAGGCATACAAAGCCTAGCGCTTGAAATCTATGCTCAGCACTTCGCCGGTCTGTTTGACCTCGTAAGGCACTTTGTTGCGGAGCTTGATTTCAACACGGACCTGACGCGCGGCGCCTTCGAGCTCCTCGACAGAGACTTTTGTCACCGGCGAGTCGAAGCTACTCGTGTCGAGTGGACGTTTGTGGTTTCGGCTTTGGGCACGTGTGTCGAATAGGTCGACGATCAGGCTATCTGGACCTTTGTCGTTCACGCGGTACTGCACTTGCTCATTGGTCTTGATGAAAACGCGCGACACTTCGGCGCTGTTTTGGAAGCCTATCCAGACGAGCTCCCGCATTTCACCCGCGTAGGCAGGGAAAAGAAGCCCTAGGCTCAGCAGAAAACAGCCAACGGCGACGCGCATGTAAAGAAGTTAACACGCTGGCCGAGAAGCGCAAAGATCGTGGGCACATTTGCCGAGGGGGCATCCGATAAAGGGGCGTGCGCTTAGACCGCTATCAAACTTTGGCCGCCGGTGATGTGGCCTCCCAGCTCGACCTTTCCAAGATCGAGAAGCTAGTCGTTGACGGTGTCGAGATTCGCGACTTTTCGGCCCTGAGCGCAAGTTATGACAAGCTGGCGAACCGAGACCGAGGCGCGCTCGCCAAGCTGATCGATGGCCGCGCCAAGTGGCTTGCCGACAAGACAGAGACGCCGAAGGACAGCGATCCAGAGATCACGGCGGCAGCCGACCAGATGAAGCCGTTCTACGAAGCGCGCAGCACCGTGCGCTCGCTCAAAGAAAAATTCTTTGGCACGCGCATTGGCAAGTGGATCCAAACCTTCATGAAGGCCAACCATGAAGCCGTTGCGACGAGCAAAAACGTAGAAATTCGCCTAAAAAACGGCCATAGCGTCACCGTTCCAACGGATGCCGAGGACCTCAAGCGGTCTTTGATTCTGCAGCGGATCCAGCTCGGCCTCCTCATGATAGAAGCGGTCCCAGGCGTTCCTTTTGTGGGACTCGTGCTTCCGCCAACCGCCGCAGCAGTCTCGCTGCTCAGCGCAGGCATTGCTCGCGCGGCAGGAGATGCACCGCTCAGCAAAGCCCTCACAGGCATGGCGTTTCGCCAGGGCATGATGTTCACAGGCAACGCGCTACCAATGGTTGGCGCCGCGATTCCAGCCATGGCAGCCGCCGGGGTCGCCACACACATCCGCGCCGCCACGAGCTGAATCACACTTACAGTTTGACCCTCTCGAGCCATTGGCCCGCCGCCACCACAGCCTTCGGTTTGCTCAGGGCGTCCAGGTCTAGCAGTGGGTCACGGTCGAGCCACAGCAAATCCGCCGCTTTCCCGGGCGCAATCACGCCAAAATTCCCCTTCAAGAAACGCGCATTCGTAGCGGTCGCAGCGCGCAGCACCTCCGCGTTCGGCATACCCATTGCCGCTAGCTCTCGCAGCTCCACGTGCGTCCCCGCGCCGGCAAAATGACTTACATTTGGTGAATCACTACCTACGAGCATGGGCACGCCGGCCTGCCACATACGTCGGCAGTTTTCGATACGGTGCGCACGACTCGCTTGTACGGCCTTTGCCCAGGTCTTTACATCATCGTCTGGCTGCGGCGCAGACAGCGCTGCCACCACTGATTTGTCACCCAGCTCTAGCTCGAAGGGTGTGAGCGCGGCCTGAGTCAGCATGCGCTCCATGTTGTGAAACACGCTCAATGTGCAGGCCACCGGAATCTTTTTTGCGGCTAGCTGCGCAATGACCTCGTCCGATGCG
>JBIKMD010001092.1:0-2542 GCA_044359465.1 Myxococcota bacterium | reverse complement strand
CGCGTGAAGGGAGCCAGGCGATCATCCAGGCGATCCGCCGTGAATTTCGCGGGCAGTCGAGCAGGCCGTTCCCTTTCGACTCGCCGTTTTGGAGCGTCGGGACGATCGTCCTGCTGCTGATACTGTTCTTGTTCTTCCCGCGCGCCGGCATGCTGCTTCTGTTCATGGCCGGACGAGGCGGCCGGCAACGTTTTGCGGGCGGTGGTGGACGTTTTGGCGGAGGCGGCGCCTCCGGCCGGTGGTGAGGAAAACCATGAGTAAGCGAAGCTTGGATGGAGTCATCGGAGCGAACGGCATTGCGAAGATCGAGCGCGCGGTCGCGGCGGTGGAGCGCACGACGTCGGCGGAGATCGCCGTCTTCGTTCGGGAGTGGAGCAGCCACCCCGCACTGTTTCTGGTTGGTGACATGAATAGGCGTGTTCGTCGCAAAGCGGAAACACTCTTCATAAGAAACGGGCTCGATCGCACGGCGGGACGCAACGCGATCATGCTCTACGTCTCGCTGCGAGAGCACGTGGCGGTCGTCCTTGGCGACTCGGCGATCAATGCGCGCGTCGATGAGCGCACTTGGCGCGCGGTTGTTGCCTTGCTCGCGGACGCGGCGAAGCAGGGTCGCTTGGTCGATGGGATTTGCCAAGCCGTCGACGCTTGCGGCGCCGTTCTCGCGGAGCACTTCCCAAGGCGACCTGATGATCGCAACGAAATCACGAACCAGCCGAACGTCGCTTGACTGGCTCCTATATTGCAAACGCGTGCGTCTATGAACGCTGAGCCAGTGCTCCCCTTGAAAGCGATGGACTGGTCTCGAACTTGGTTCGGTGCGTCGTCGACATGGCCCACGACCTTGCGTTCGGTGTTCGAGGTTGCCCTTGCGAGTCGCAACCCGACGGTCATTTTCTGGGGGCCGGAGCTGCGTCTCCTCTACAATGACGCCTATGTGCCGATTCTTGGCCGCCACAATCATCCGCGGGCGCTTGGCGAGCAGGCCAAACGGATTTGGGCGTACGACGGCGACCTGCGGATGCCGCCGATTGAGCGCGCGCTAGCGGGCCAAGTGACGCATCTCGAGCACGTGCGCTTCGATGTAGCGAGCGAGGAACCAGAGCGCGGCCCCTACTTCGATCTTTCCTGCTCGCCCGTGACTGACGATGGCGGCGTAGTGCGAGGCGTCTTCTGCTCCATGACGACTGCCGCAGAGACCCACTTCTACTGCAATTTGAGCTATGAATTTCGCACCCCGCTGACCCTCATCCTGGGCCCTCTCGAGGATGCGCTGCGCGACACGCTCGATCCGCTGTCGTCCAAACAACGGACCCGCACGCAGACAGTGCATCGCAATGCAGTGCGCCTGCTCAAGCTGGTCGACGCACTTCTCGATTTCAGCCAGGTCGAAAGCGGCAGCGTCGAGCCCCGTCATGTTCCCACCGACGTTGCCTCTTTGACTGCGGCGATCGCGAGCGCGTTCAGATCGCTCATCGAGAACAGCGGTCTGCGCTTCATCGTCGACTGTCCTCCCTTGCGCGAGCCCATCGCCGTCGATCGACGCATGTGGGAAAAGATCGTCCTCAATCTGATCTCGAACGCTTTCAAGTTCACGCCGTCAGGGCAGATCGACGTTCGTGTCGAAGAAGATGCGACCAGCGTGCGCCTGATCGTCAAAGACACCGGGGCCGGCATCGCGACGCGGCGCATCCCGCGGCTCTTCGAGCGCTGTCATGGCGGCGAAGGCGCGCGCGGCCGCACCTATCACCCGGCTGAGCTTGGCCTCGCTTTGGTGCGCGAGCTCGTGCGTCTTCACCGTGGAAGCATCGACGTGCAGAGCGTGGTCGATGTGGGATCGACGTTCACGGTGTCGTTGCCCCGTTTGGTGGGCGACGCACCTTTGGGCTCTCGACAGCTCGCGCTTCCGTTTCATTCGCTGATCGCGGAAGCGCCCGTAGACATTGCTGACGCGGTGAGCTTTGCGACCGACGAACGGCCACGGATCGTGGTGAGCCGCTCCGAGGTCGTGACGGCGGCGGGCAAGCGCGAGTTTCACATTCTCGTTGCGGATGACGACGACGATCTGTGCTCCTACCTCGAGCGGCTCCTCGAGCCGATTGCAACCGTGCAGAGCGTGGGCGACGGTTTGCAGGCGCTCGAGGCGATCAAGCGGCGCGTCCCAGACTTGCTGCTGTGCGACGTGATGATGCCGAACCTCGATGGCCACGAGTTGCTCGCTGCGATTCGCAGTGAGCGTACGACGCAGAACATGCTGGTGATGATGTTGTCGGCGCGAGCGAGCGAGGAAGAGCGCATCGAAGGCGTGAGCGCCGGCGCCGACGACTACATCGTCAAGCCGTTCTCGGGGCGGGAGCTCCTTGCGCGCGTGCGAACCCAACTGCTGCTAGCGGCGCAGCGGCGAGCGCTCGCGACCAGCGAAGACGAGTTCCGCGTCGCATTTGCCGCCTCGACGGTCGGCATGTGTCAAACGGAGCCGACGACAGGGCGAGTGCTGCGGGTGAATGCACGGTTCTGCGCGATGCTCGGCTACGCCGAAGAA
>JBIKMD010001093.1:0-2542 GCA_044359465.1 Myxococcota bacterium | reverse complement strand
GCATCACCATGGCGGGTTTGATGCGCGCAAGAGCGGCCTCGCTCCTACTCACAGTATCGATCCCGACGAACTTAAAGCCTTCGGTCGTGAGAATACGCTCCATGGTGCTGAGCGCGGTTGTATCGGTGTCGATCATCACCACTCGTTTTCGCTCGTGATAGAACGCGCAATAGTTGTTGAGCCACAGCATCGAAGCGAGGCCCATGCCTGTGAAGATCAAACCGAGGCCCACGTCTGGAAACTTGGCGATGCGTGCGACCTGCACGTTGAAGCTCAGTTCCGTACGCGAGCGATAACTCTTGATTCGTAACATGCCTTTGCTGCCCGGCCGTGCGCTCGAGTCCGTGGAAAGCAGCGCTCCCGTGCGGCTCACGTCGTACAACGTGCCCGTCGCTGCGCCACGCAGATCGGTAAATGAGGCAGTCGTGTGCGCAGGAACGCGCGCGGAAAGGCCACCAGCGGTACGGTGCAAGTCCATAGTCGTCCTCCTCCGGTACGAAACCGAAAGAGCCAGACAACCGGACGGACTCGACGAGGAGTCTCACGGCTTTGCGTCGCCCGGTCACCCGGGGTTTGCCCTAAGCTAGCTCACAAGGGAGTGTATCGGCAGTCGGCCATGACGCCACAGGAAGCACGCAAAACCGGTGAATGTCCTAGCGAGCGATCTTGATGAGCTCGACGTCAAACACCAGCATTCCCTTGGGCGGCGCGCCTTTGTACGCGAGCGCTTCTGGGATCCACATGCGCCGCACTTCGCCCTCAACCATGAGCTGAACGCCTTCACTCCAACCGGGGATCACTTGCATCACGCCGAAGGTCGCGGGTTTGCCGCGCTGCACGGAGCTGTCGAACATGACGCCATCCGTCGTCCAGCCGGTGTAATGCACCACCACGCTGTCTTTGGCCCAAGGATGTTCTTCGCCCGTCCCCGCTTTGATGACTTTAGTCACGAGGCCGCTCGGCCGGCGTTCCGCATCAGCAGGTGGCGCGGCCACATCACTCGGTGGTGGTAAGCCCGCAGGTTTGGGCGGCGCGGGCGCAACAGCGTCATCATGAATCACGGCTGGCGCGCACCCCACAAGCACAGAAAAAACGATCGCAGATCTGATCATGTGACTCGTCTACTACAGCTCCGTTCCTGAACCTACATGCCCGGATTGACGCCAACAGGAACGCCATCAAAATTGGTGAAGTGGCCGTATTTAAGTCACTCTTCTGAGTGCGCACGGTAACAGGTCGTTGCGTGCAGTGAAGTTCGTATCGCGCGGCGAAAAACGTCGCGCGGCGTGGGCCTTGCAAGAGGCTCCGTCCAAGAAGGCACCGAAGTATGATGACTAGGCCAAGCAAAACGCAGAAACTGATCCTGAGTCTGGTTTTGTCTTCCGTGTTGTTCGCGCCGTCCTGCAAGTGTGGAAAGAATACGCTGAACGGCGGCGGGGAAATTGGCGGCCTCGACAATTTCGACGAGCGCTTCACAGCGTATCGCGGCGCAGCAGGCAACACGGTCACCGTGTGTCCAGGGCAAACGGCAGTGCTTGGTTCGTTGGACTTCACCGACATCACTTACAGTTGGGAACCGACTGCTTTCCTCGACGACCCTGCGAGCCCACGCCCCACTTTCACGAGCAGCCAACCTGGAAATTACGTCTACACGTTGACCATCACCGACGCGCAAGGACGCACCGTCACCAGCGGCGTCAGCGCGATTGTCGTGCCTGCGCCTACTGCGATCATCGAAAGTGACCGGCCTACCGTGTGCGCCGGCGGCTCACTCGACTTCACGGGTGCTGGAAGCTTTGCCGCCAAAGGACAATCGATCACCAGCTACGCTTGGGATTTCAGCGGCGATGGCGCCGCAGATTCATCTGACGCGAATCCGCCAGCGCAAGCGTTTCCTAACGTTGGCAGCTTCCCCGTCAGCCTCACTGTCACAGACACACTCGGCTGCTCCGGAACTGAGACGCGCACCTACGCCATCTGTGACGCACCCACGGCAACTTTTGGGGTCATGCAGCAGCGCGTTTCGGAAAGCGCCGGCACCGTTTTCATCAACGTCAACCTAGACGCGCCAGCACCAGCAGACATCCGTATTCCTCTTGCGTTCTCTGGCACCGCTATTCCTGCCGACTACACGGGCCCCACGGAGATCGTCGTTCCAGCGGGAACCACCATGGGCACGGCGCAAATCACCATCGTCGATGATGTGCTCAATGAGTCAGACGAAACAATCGTCATTACGCTGACGGTGGGCGGCGGTGCCAAACCAGGCACGAGCGCGACACACACCATCACCATCGCAGACAACGATTTGCTTCCAGTCATCATCATCAATGACGTGGTGGTAGATGAGGGGGCCGGGTCCGCCACCTTCACGCTCACGCTATCGGAGGCAAGCGGCCGCGACGTGAGCGTTTCGTACGCCACCGCCTCAGGAAGTGCGAGCTGCGCAGACCATGCTGAAGCCGCAGGGTCGGTGATCTTCGCGGCGGGCGAAACGACGAAACAAATTGTCCTGCCCGTCACGGACGATCTGCTCGATGAA
>JBIKMD010001091.1:0-2546 GCA_044359465.1 Myxococcota bacterium | reverse complement strand
CACAGAAGGCGCGTTCCGTGACTGGGGCTACGAGATGGCGAAGAAAGACTTCGCAAACGACGTCGTCTCCGAGAGCGTGATCTGGGAAAAACACGACGGCAAAACGCCAGCCGGCAAAGTCATGCTCAATGACCGCATCGCCGACTCCATGTTCCAGCAAATCATCCTCCGCCCAGACGAATACAGCGTCATTGCCACGCCTAACCTCAACGGCGACTACATCTCTGATGCAGCGGCCGCGCTCGTGGGCGGTCTTGGCATGGCGCCAGGCGCGAACATTGGCGATGAAGCCGCAGTGTTCGAAGCCACGCACGGCACGGCACCGAAGTACGCGGGCCAAGACAAAGTGAATCCCTGCTCCGTCATTCTCTCTGCTGAGATGATGCTTCGTCACCTCGGCTGGAACGAAGCGGCGGATCTCGTCGTGAAGGGCATTGAAGGTGCCATCGCCGCCAAGCGCGTCACCTACGATCTCGCGCGTCAAATGCCGGGTGCGACCGAGCTGAAGTGCTCGGAGTTCGGCGACGAAATCATTTCACAAATGGGCAAACTCGCCAAAGCGGCCGCGTAAGTCACTGGCGCTACAAGTCACAAACGGGAGTCTCACATGGTAAAACGTCCAAAAATCGCAATCGTTGGTGCTGGTGGAAACGTCGGCGCAGCCGTGGCTCAATGGGCCGCCATCAAGGACCTGGGCGACCTCGTCCTCATCGACATCAAGCCGCAGCCAGCAGAAGGCCGCGCGCTAGACCTCACCCAAGCTGGCGCCTGGGAAGGCTTCAGCAACACCTCGTTCGTCGCCACTGATAAGTGGGAGGCCCTTGCGGGTGCTGACGTGGTCGTGATGACGGCCGGCGTTCCGCGCAAGCCAGGTCAAAGCCGCGAAGAGCTCATCAATATCAACGCGGGCATCGTCAAAGGCATTTGCGGCGAAGTGAAGAAGCACGCGCCAGACTCAGTGCTGATCGTCGTTTCGAACCCACTCGACGCCATGGTTTTCGTGGCCAAACAAGTGACGGGCTTCCCGCGTGAACGCGTCATTGGTTCTGCCGGCGTGCTCGACAGCGCGCGCTTCCGCACCTACCTCGCGCTCGCGACGGGCGTCAGCGTCGAAGACGTGCAGGCGATCGTGCTCGGCGCCCACACGGACAAAGACATGGTGCCGATCACCTCGAACGCCATGATCGGCAATGTGCCGGTTGCGAAGTTCCTCTCGCCAGAGAAGCTGAACGAAGTGGTTGAGAACACCAAGAAGGGTGGCGCCACGCTCACCGCCCTCATTGGAACCTCTGCTTGGCTCGCACCAGGGTCTGGCACTTGCCTCATGGTTGAGAGCATCGTGAAGAACCAGGGCCGCGTGCTGCCATGTTCCGTCGAGCTCCATGGCGAATTCGGCGTGAAAGACGCGTTCGTTGGTGTGCCCGTGAAGCTCACCGCCAAAGGCGCGGAAAAGGTGTATGAATTCGACCTGTCGGCTGGCGAAAAAGAGGCCTTCGCGAAGAGTGTCGCAGCCAACGTCGAGCTGATGAACATCGCCCGCGGCTTCCTCGGTTGAGTGCGACGCTGACGCTCGTCTCCTCGTAAATACCTAAATTGTAAGCAGCTTCGAGCCCCGCATTCGGAACGCTGGCACACCTACATCTTTACGCTAGCCTTAAAGCACGGGGGGCTAGCATGCATTTGAGACGTGGCTTCACGTTGATCGAGCTCATGATCGTAGTGGCCATTGTGGGAATCTTGGCCTCCGTAGCGATTCCCAACTTCCAAGGTTTTCGAACCAAGACCAGACAAACAGAAGCCAAGGTCAACCTCAAAGCCTTGTTCATCAGCGCGAAAGCCTATGCGGCCGAGAAGAGCACCTACGAGTGTGGGATGTGCAACTGGGTGCCAGAGGGGCAAACGCGCTATGACTATAATGTGACTCCAGCGCTCTTCATTGTGGGCACGGGATCATGTGCGGGTTGGAGCTCGTGTGCGGCGCCGAGCCAAACCCCAGGCTCGTTTTTGTTCACGGCTGACGCCAACATAGACAATGACGCCACCTGCGATGGTTGGTCGATCAGTGACACCAACGTGATGACCAACTGCACCGACGACGCAGCGAACTGAACGCGCTTTATCCAGTAGCTCAGGCTGCCGTCTTCCGATCGAATAACGCAAAAGAGCACTGCGCAAATCGCTCGTAGACATGCTAGCCGCTCCCAGACGTGGTTATGCACATTCGCATTCACCAGACACACTCATGGCTCGTGCTGCTGTCAGCCTTGCTCGTCGCTTGTCAGGTAGAGAAGGCGCCGCAAGAGGTAGATGCGCTTGCACGCTACTTCTGGCTCAAGTTCGACGCCTCTCCTGAAGTCATTGCGGACGCAGTAGATGCGTTGCAGCTCGCATCGGATGGCGAAGCGCTACTCGGCGGCAAAAACAAGAACGGAAAGCTCTCTGATTTGCAGCCCGAGGATTTCGAGGGCTTGCCGGTCGAGCACATCCCGGACCCAAGCAAAGCCCGTGGCTTCTACGTGCTCAGCAACATGGAGTGTCCACTCGAG
>JBIKMD010001090.1:0-2548 GCA_044359465.1 Myxococcota bacterium | reverse complement strand
CAGGCGAAAGCAACGAACCCTTCGTAGAAGTGTTCAGTACGGACAACCGCGAGGACATCGAAACCGCCCGGCAAGTACTTGGCGAGGCAGAAATCGAGCATTTTGTGCGTGATTTGGCGGGCAACGCCTTCCCTACCCACATGGGTGACAAGAGCGAGTGCCGCATCGCGGTAAGCGCGTCGCAGCTGCAAGTGGCGCACAGCGTCATCCAAGAGGCCATGGAAGATGGCGCCATCACACCGAGTGGGGCGCTACTGGCATGAGCAATTCGCAGCCTGAGGCATTCTTCTCTCCTGCCCCCATCACGGTCGAAGAGCTGTCGCGTCTACCGTTGTTTCCACTGCCGAGCTCTGTGCTCTTTCCGCGCACGTTCCTACCGCTGCACATCTTTGAGCCGCGCTACCGCGTCATGGTCAGCACGGTCATCAAAGAAGGCGGCGCCATGGGCGTAGTGATGCTCAAGCCTGGGCACGAATCAGAACAAAATCCTGACGCCCGCCCACCGGTCAACCGAGTCGCAGGTTGCGGACGTATTGTGCATTATAATGAGCTCGCAGATGGGCGGTTCATGATTCTGCTGCGTGGCACGAGCCGTGTCGCCATCGAACGTGAGCTGCCTGCGACGCAAGAACCGTTTCGCCGCTTCCTGGTGAGCGAGCTGCTCGAAGACGAGATGCACGGCAGCATGGCCGAGAACGCCATGGCGACGATGCACAATTGCGCCACACAGATTGCGCTCGCCATGAGTGAAGGCGGCCCGGAGCTGCTCAAAGCCGTCGCCATGGCCAAAGTGCCGGGCGAGCTTGCCGATCTGCTAGCGTCCGCGCTGATTGGTGAGCCAGAGCTGCAGCAGACTTTGCTCGAAACTGTGCGCGCCAATGCACGGGTGGACAAAATCGTCTCGGCAATGGCGGAACTACTGCTGAATTTGCCTGGACAGAAGCCAACGTCCGGCTTCGATCACTAAGCGCCGGCCCTGCCCCTTGGCGAGTCAGTTCAGCCGCGCTAGGCGCACCCGCTTATGCGGAAAACAGCCATCTTCGCTTTCGTTCTTTTTGCATGTGAACCCAAAGCACAGACGCCTACCCAGCCAGCGCCTGGAGCAGCGACCGCGGCGCCTACGCCTCCAGCGGTGCAACGCTTTGATGCAGTCGAACGCCTAGACTTCAACAAGCTCGCCGTCGAAGTGGCGCTGCCGCTGTTTTGGTCTGTAGACAAGAACAACAACAAAACGCTCGATCCTGATGAGCTCGTCATTTACTGGGGCATGCCAGAAAGCCAACCGGATCTCTGGCTGGTAAACGGCGCATTCACGGTCAAATTCAAAGACGCCTACAAAATGATTGCCGAGCGCGCCAAGGTGGGCGCGCCCCTGCAGGCCCTGGCCCCGGCTGAACAAGTCCGCCGTACGGCTTTAATCAAAGAGCTCTCGCAAGGTCGGCCCACGCTGGTGAAAGCAGACTTCACCAACGGCTCAGAAGAAGACAAAGCCGTGGTCAAACACATCCTGGCCGCAGCGGTGAGTGTCGAAACCTTGTTCGCGGCGCAATCAGGCGTGCTCTCGCTGCGTAGCGACGTGCAAAGTTTAGACAGCGAAAGCCGCGCTGTGTTTTTCCGCAACCAAAACCCATGGTGCACGGCGCCAACTACGCAGAACGACCCCGCATGCAACGCGCTGCCAAAGCAGCCCGCCAAGATCTCTGGGCTGTACCCGGCCGAGCTGCAAAAGGACAAAACCTTCTGCGAGACGCTCACTGCCAAGAAAGGTGAGCTCATGGCGCCCTTTGCCGTGGTGAAACAAAACGACAAGGGCCTCGAAGCGGTGCCCTACAACGTCGAATACAAAGCAGAGATGGCCAAGGTGAGCGCGGAGCTCGCCGCTGCGGCCGCGGCGATCAAGAGCCCAGACGAAGCAGCATTCAAGCGCTACCTCGAGGCCGCATCAAAGGCGTTCCTCGACAACAATTGGCCGCCCGCAGACGAAGCCTGGGCCGCCATGAACGTGAGCAACAGCAAATGGTACCTGCGTATTGCCGCCGACGAAACTTACTCTGAGCCGTGTAGCCAAAAGGCCAACTTCCACGTGAGCTTTGCGCGCATCAATCCAGGCTCAGTCGCTTGGCAAAAGTTGCTCGACCCCGTGAAGAACGATCTGGAGCAGGCCCTCGCAACGCTTGCCGGCGCCCCCTACAAAGCACGTGCGGTCTCGTTCCATTTGCCAGACTTCATCGACGTCGTACTGAATGCCGGCGATTCACGTGCGCCGCACGGCGCCACCATTGGCCAGAGCCTGCCAAACTTTGGTGCAGTCGCAAACGAAGGCCGCGGCCGTACTGTGGCCATGACGAACTTCTACACGGATCCAGACAGCCGCGCGACGCAGCGCCAGCTCGTAGAGAGCCTGGTAGACAAAACAACTGCGCAGGCTGTGTCCACCGATCCCGAACCGCAGTTGATGAGCACCGTGCTGCATGAAGCGGCGCATAACCTCGGCCCCGCGCACCAATACAAAGTCAAAGGGAAGACGGATTCGGAAGTGTTCGGTGGC
>JBIKMD010001088.1:0-2556 GCA_044359465.1 Myxococcota bacterium | reverse complement strand
TTCGCTCGGCATGACCTTCGCCGCCTTCGTTCGTCAGCAATAGCCCGGGGGCAAGCGTGAGCAGCGCCGCCGCATCCTCGCGGGGAACGCTGCGAAGCGCACCAAGCTTGAAGCGATAGTCGCTCGCCGCAACCACCGGAGTTTGATCGAGCTCGCGCTCTGCGAGCACCTTGGTCTCGAACTGTCCGTCGCCAACCCACACGGGCTCGGAGGCTGGTGCATTGCTCACGAGGAGCGTTGCCGCAGTCTCCACCTTGGGCGCGGGTGGGTCCATAGACAGGACCACACTGACGCGCGAAGCGATGGCAAGACCGTCATGGGTGGCCGGCTCGAACAACCAAAGCCGCGCTGCTTGCGCGGCTGCCTCTGAGAAGCGTGGGCCAGGTGATTCCTGCACGGCCACGTCAGTCACGACGCCAGCTTGATCCACGCTCAGAATCAAGTGCACGTGCGCGTGAAGCGCCTCGCCTTCTGGATAGCGTGCGGATACTTGCTTGCGTAGAACTGGGGCAACTAAACCAGTCGGCAGAGAAGATGATTCGGCGTCAGCATGGCGAGCGAGCGCCACAGCAGTCAGAAAAACCAGATACATGAATCGCTTCTTGTTCAACATCATCCTCGGCAGCGGCCGAACCAAAGAGCGGCCATCTAACGCGTGCGCAGCGCTATTGCAATAACAATGCAACAATGCAAGTGCGCCTTCTCCGCAGGGTGGATACGACGTGACAAAGCTCTCTCGACGTCAGAAACAGCGGCAAGAGTTTCGTCTAACAGACAGACGAGCGTTGCGATCACTACTCAAGGCGGGCGCTGTCTTCTTGTGTCTGTATCCGCTCGCTTATCTGCATCTTGCGATCTTCAAACCCTCGGGCCACGACCACGATGAACATGAGGAAACGAGCACCGTTCACCTCGATGAGCTCACCGCAGCGCAGTTGCAGAGCTTCTCACAGAGTTATGAAGCAGAAGTACGCGATGTGTTCGCGCACTCGTGCCTGCCTTGTCACGGCGAGGAAGCGCCAGACACGCTGTTTCTGCGAATCGTGGCCGACGGCGAAACACGCCGCGACGCACGCGACGCTCTGGCCATGAGCAATGCTTTTCCCTTCGATGATCCGAAGAGCCCTGCAAGGCAATTGAGCTTGCTGAGAGGCAGCGTCGGCGGGAGTATGCCGCCGCGCTACTTCAGCACCTTGATTCCGTCACGCGCGCTTAGGCCGGCTCGTCTGCCAGCGATACGCCGATGGTTGTGGCCGAGCCCCGCGAACCCGGCTCAATGAGAAGCTTGTTCGTGCTGCGCGTGCTCGCGCATCACCGGACTCGACACAGTCGTCAGATCGCCGGTGAGCCAGGCGAAGTCGCGGTTCAACGATCACCCGATAGCCATCGGCGATCGCCGCGTGATTTCATACGCAAGCGCGAACGCGAGCTGGATCATCAAGGGCCGCGATGGCGAGCTCGTACAAGCGGCATCCTCGGCACGCACGAAGCCGATCTTCCTGAACCCGGGCCTCGACGCATGCCTCGCGAACAATCGGCGATGACCGTTCGAGCAGAACAGATACGCGACCCGCGAGATGCAAGACGCCATGGTGGCGCATCTGTAAGCCTGGGTGGCGGGAGCAGACGAGCGCAACGACTCGTGGTTCTATCGGAAGCACCCGCGCATCTTCGGCGAACACTGGGGAGCAAAGACAGAGCACACGGCGCTCGTTGTAATCCTGTAGGGCTTCGAGCTGCTGAGCAGGCGAGGCGCCGGTGACCACCGTCTGCGTGTTCGTTGTCCGCCGCCTCGTCCTGCCGTCGCTGCGCTCCTCCTCGCGCCCACCGCTCCGCCTTCGGTCGACGCCGTGACTTTCTGAAAAATGTTTTCGGCTGCGCCGACTCCGGCCTGCGGCCTGCGCACAAAGTCACGGCATCGCCGGTGGGAGCTCGCGGACTTCGGCTGTTCGCGAACAACGAACCCGCCGCACAGCGGACAAACGGAGACCCGAATGCAAATCAGCAACTCGAAACCCCAAGTGCTCACGACCGAACAACTCCAAAAGCTCGCCCCTGCGGTATTTGCCGCACACGCAGCGCCAACGACATCGAGTCGCTACGCGTTCGTGCCCACCTCTGAGGTGGTAGCAGTGCTTGCACGCCAAGGCTTCGAGCCGGTCTCGGCACAAGAGAAGCGGGTTCGCATAGAAGCGCGGCGCGGATTTCAATCGCACGTGATTCGGTTTCGCAGACGCGGCGATGGCAACGGGCAGGACATTCGCGTTGGTGACTCCATCTACGAGATTTTGCTCAAGACGGCGCACGATGGCACGTCAGCCTTCGACTTCTCCGCTGCACTGTTTCGCTTGGTTTGCCTTAACGGATTGGTTGCACCGGCCGGGGAATTCGGCGGGTTCTCAGCCGAATACCTCACGATCGGCGGCGCACCACCCGACCCCGCCGCCTATTCGCCGCGCGTTCTGAACGTCATGAAGAGCCAGCAGCAGAAGAGAAGCGAAACGCTGGCGTTCTCCGTCAGCACGTTGCCCGCCGGCGCGGAGATTTGGGTAGACG
>JBIKMD010001087.1:0-2563 GCA_044359465.1 Myxococcota bacterium | reverse complement strand
CGAGGCAGAGACGAAGGCAGAAGCCCCAGAACAACGCCCTTCTGACAATTTCACGCAAAGTGGACGAAGCGCCGCCGCTCGCGCGCTGGTGCAACCGGGGACGCCTCGCGGACTCGTGCATATTCCAGCTGAACTTCCGGTGACGGTGGAGCTAGGGCTTCGCGTCGCAGCGGGGGCCCTCGCGAGCCTGCAAGTAGATGATGGACGCGCCGCAGAATGTGCTGCAGCGCTCGACAAAGCCACACGCCCCTTTGAAGTTCGCCTCACACACCTGGCACTCGAACGCGCGTGTGAGCAAGCGATCATCAGCTCCCGCTCGCGTCAGCGTTTGAACTCATCCTTGAACGCCGCCTTTGGGCGCAACAAGGAACGCCTCCCGGCCGAGCGCCCACCCAATGTGGACACCCTTGGCCTGGCACGTGGAGATTCGGGGTTCTCCGATCTTCTGCTAGAAGCCATGCGAGAACGAGGCAGCCTGACACCTCAGCGCCTTGCGCAGCTCGTCGCGAGTGTGCGCGAGCTGAAGAGTGAAGAGGCTCTGAAGTCCGCGTACGATGCGGTGTGCAAGGTGTTCTCGACGAGTCTGCTGAGCAAAGCCGATCGTCCAAAACTGGCTGCCGCATTCGTCCAAGCGCAAGGACGCCTGCGTGCGAACGTCATCGCGGTCTCTGTATCCATGCGCCCGCAAGGTGTCGCGGCCTTCGCTCCGCCGGCGGGGGAAAAGCCATTGCAGCCCTACGACCGCGCGATGATCGAGCAGCATTTGAAGGGTGCTACGAGCGAAGACCTAGCGAGCATGCGAAAATTGATTGCGGCGGTCATCACCTCGCCGTTGTTCCGTGCGCAAGACTCGAAGTCGCTCCTTGGCACCCTAGACCAACGCACCATGTTCCTGCGCATGGTCTAGCTATTTACAAGCCGCTTGAACTCCGCCCTTGCAGGCGCGCATCTTGAGCTCGGCTGGCGTGCCAAGTGATTCAATCAATTTCGCACCTACCGTGCCAGCGTCAACTTCGCGCGTCAGCAACCAGCAGCCTTCTGCATCGTCTCCGCGGCACGATTGAATGTAGTACTGCGCTGCTTTCTCGCGACTCTTGGGCACACCACTACCCGAAGCATAAGCACGGCCTAACTCGGTACAGCCCAGAACATGATGCCCTTCGCATGCTTTGTGCAGCGCCTCTGCCATTTTGCCAGCGTTCGCACCGACCCCTTTGCCATCGCGATACGCGAGCGCGAGTCCAAAACAACCGGACGCATTTTGCCCGGCGCAGGCCGACCGGTAGAGATCAAGGGCCTTCACCTGATCCGCTTTGTCTTTGGAGGCGGACAGCCGCTGCGCTACTGCAACGCACCCATCGTAGTCGCCCCCAGCACAGGCGCGCTCGTAGAGCGTTTGCGCTTTCGCTTCGCTCGTCGCTTGATCAAAAGGAACGCCTCGCCCCTCACGTGTAGCATCAGCCAGAAGCCTGCAGCCACGCGCCACTCTCTCGTTGCATGCAAGCTCGTAGAGCGCGGCGGCTTTGACTTCATCGGCTGACGCCCCAGCGCCCTGGGCAAAACAAAGTCCGAGCTCCACACACGCTTCGAATTGTTTTGCATTGCAGGCCGCATCGAACGCGGCAAACGCTTTGTTCAAATCTCTTTGGGCGGGGCTACCGTATCGAGATTGCAGACCAAAGCGCACGCAGGCGTCGATCTCACCACGCTTGCATGCCACTTCTTCTTTGGAGCCGAACATCGAAGCCTTCATGTCTTCGCTGCCCGCCTGAGTTCGGCTGAACAAGTACAACGCGAGGCCGACGGCAAAGATGCCGCCGCCGATCATGACCCAGGGTTTGAGCTCGTCGCGGTGCATGTTGCAACTACACCAGGCGCGCCAGGTGAAAGCAACAATCCTCACGGCCTCTGTGTTTTGCGGGACCCCAAATCAGGGGCGACATGACGTGGCTCAGCGCTAACCAAGCGCGCGGGCGAGGACGAAAATGCCAGTCGCTGAGTCGAGCTCAACATCGAGACGTGGCACCACACGGACCAGCGCATTGCCAATCCGGCCTTTCAGTCGTTCAATCTGCACACGCTCCGTGCTGGCGCGCTTACGAAGCGCTGTGCGCTGGGCATCGAGTTTTTGCCCTAGTTTTGCGAACAGGGTCTGTTCGTCCGCAGACAACGCCGGCGCCTCAAACGCCGGTGGTGTTTCCACAGGCGCCATTGCCTCTGGCGTCACGCGGTTCACGATCACGGCTGACGCCAGGTACGCACGTTTACGGAGCGACTCGATCATCGTCAGCGTTTCGTCGATGCGACTTTGTTCCGGTCCTGTGACCACCACATAACGCGTGCTGCTTCGCGCAAGAAGCTGCGACAACGATGCAGCGCGCGACGAGAGCGCCTCGGACACGCCGCCCATCGTCAAAAAGAAGTCTTGCAAGTCACGCGAAAAGTCTTCGCCTGCCACTTTGTTGATGAGCAACATGGCAGCCGATTGACCACTCAGGAGCCGCCGAACAACCGAGCCTTCCGTGTTAGGCAAGAACCATTTGACGATGCGGCGGTCGAAAAA
>JBIKMD010001086.1:0-2565 GCA_044359465.1 Myxococcota bacterium | reverse complement strand
GCCCATGTCTGAATTGCGCAAAGTGATGGAGGTGTTTCCGCAGTCGCTGGTGAACGTGAAAGTGAAGAAGCGCGTACCCTTGGATAGTTTAGAGGGGGTGCAGGCTTTGATCCGATCGACCGAGCAGGCGCTTGGAAACACAGGCCGAGTGCTCGTGCGCTTCTCTGGTACGGAACTGAAGGTTCGTGTGATGGTTGAAGGGCCGGCAAAAGACACCGTCGACGCGCACGCGCGAACAATCGCGAGCGCCATTGAGGTCGCACTCTCATGATTAAGGCAGTCGTCATTGGCGTGGGCCACCTTGGCCGCTTTCACGCGCAGAAGGTCAAAGAGATTGCAACGCTAGTGGGTATCGTTGAGCCGAACCCAGAGCGCCGTGCGGAGATGCAGAAGGAGCTCGGCTGTCCTGCTTACGCCACCATTGCCGAGGTCCCTTCTGCGGAAGCAGCGATCATTGCAGCACCAACGTCCATGCACTTCGAGGCTGCGAAACGCTGCCTCGAGCGCGGGTGGCACGTCCTGATCGAGAAGCCTGTGGTGCGTACGCTCGAGGAAGGGAGGGCGCTGCTGGCGCTGCAGACCCAGCATCCGAGGCTCGTGATCTCGGTGGGTCACATCGAACGTTTCAATCCAGCCGTGCTCGCGGCGGAGAAGTTTGGCGACACGCCTTGGTACCTAGTGGCCGAGCGGCTTGGGCCCTTCAAAGTGCGTTCGACTGACGTCGATGTCATCGACGATCTCATGATTCATGACATTGACCTGTGTTTGCGTTGGTTCAGATCCGAACCGCTCGAGATTCGTGCCGTCGGTGTTTCGATCTTTACCGAACACGTAGACATGGCGAACGCCCGCATCGAGTTCAAGAACGGCGCGGTTGCTAGTCTCACCGCCTCGCGCTCCTCGCTCGATAGCTCGCGCAAGATTCGTTTGTTCTCTGCGAACCGCTACCTCTCGCTCGATCTTGGAGCCAAGACCGGGAAGAGCGTGAAACGGCATCCGGCCAAAGAAGGGCAGGAGTGGCCTGAGATTGAAATGGAGCTCGTTGAGGTCACGGCGTCCGACGCCATGCTCGAAGAAGACCGAGCCTTTTTTCTCGCCTGCAAAGGTGAGCGAGAAACACCGGTGTCGCTAAACGACGCGGTGAAGGCGCTGGAGTTGGCAGAGGCAGTGAAAAAAGCCCTGAAAACGCCGGGCATTGAGTCACTTCACGACGCTAAAGTGATGGGCGAGCCGAAGTCCCCTTGAGTACCGGACGGAATGGGCTACTTTCCCACCAGTGAGAAGAGACTGTGAGTAAGAAGCCGCTAGAGCAAGAAGAGAGCGGGATCGCGACCGAGACGCGCAAAACCGTCAAACGGCCCTCGCTCTACAAAGTGCTGATTCACAATGACGACTACACGACGCAGGATTTTGTCGTGTTCGTGCTGAAGCAGATTTTCCATCACGCAGACGAAGCGGCGTTCCAGATCATGTTGCACGTGCACACACGCGGCATTGGTGTGGCTGGCCTCTATACCTACGAAACGGCCGAAGCGAAAATGCAGCAGGTGCATACCTTGGCCAAAGAGAATGACTTTCCTCTGAAGTGCTCGATTGAAGCGGAGTGACCATCTCCGTGCGATGAATGACCATAAAGGGATAGCGTTAAGCGTTTCCCGGCTTAGTGTAGGGTGCAACGGCCAAGGGAGAAGGTGAGCCAAAGTGACGATTACCAAAGAACTACAAGAAGCGCTGTTCTCGGCCATCAATGACGCCAAACGGCGGCGGCACGAATATCTGACGCTCGAGCATGTGCTCTTTGCGATGGCGGGTGACAAGAACTCCAAGAAGATTCTTCGCGCGGTTGGCGTGGAGCTCAAGGAGCTACAGACGGATTTGGAGCAGTTTTTCGCTGAGAACATCGACCCGCTCCCTGAAGGGGTCGAACGCGAGCCGCAGCAAACACCAACGTTTCAACGCGTGTTGCAGCGTGCGGCCATTCAAGTGCAATCGGCCGGCAAAGAGACGATCGATGCTGGGCACCTGCTCGCATCGTTTTTCCGTGAGCCGTCGTCACACGCTGTGTACCTCCTCGAGAAACAGGGCGTCACACGCCTTGATGTGCTCGAGTACATTTCGCACGGCACCAGCAAGGTGAGCGAAGATGGCGAAACCGTCGGGCACAGCGACGACGAAGCTGGCTTTGAGATGGGCGGCGACGACGAAGAAGGTGCAAGCGGCGGTAGCAAGAAGAACGCGCTCGAGGCCTTTGCGACCGACCTGACCAAGCGAGCCGCCGAAGGTAAGATCGATCCTCTCGTTGGCCGAGCTGCCGAGCTCGAGCGCACGGTCCAGGTGCTGTGCAGACGGCGCAAAAACAATCCGATTTTTGTAGGCGACCCGGGTGTGGGTAAAACCGCTATCGTCGAGGGACTCGCCTTGCGCGTGCATGAAGGCAAAGTGCCAAGCTTGCTCAAAGACGCAAAAATCTACTCGCTCGACATGGGCTCTCTCATCGCCGGTACAAAGTTTCGCGGCGAGTTCGAGGCGCGTCTCAAGGGTATTCTCGCGCAGATTCAAAAGCAG
>JBIKMD010001085.1:0-2566 GCA_044359465.1 Myxococcota bacterium | reverse complement strand
TAAATACTTGGGCAAACACGGCGATTTCGACGATTTGCAAGCGATTGAAAAACAGCTTCAAGACCCCGACGAACAGATTCGCGCCGTTGCAGTGAGTGCGTTCGCACGTATTGGACGCGATAAAATGATTCGGCCGCTCGAAGCGTACCTGAAAGATCCTTCGCCAAGCGTGCGCGCTGCCGCGCTCACGGGTTTGATTCAGCACGGCGGACTCGATGGTATTTTGCGGTCGGCCGAAGAGCTCAAAGCCATGCTCAGCGGAAACGATCCCGTCCACCGTCAATACGCAGCGTGGGTGCTTGGCGAGATTCGCGTACGCAATTTTTACCAACCGGTGCTGCAATTGTTCTCGGATCCCGATCCGCGCGTACGTCTGGCCGCCATCACGGCGGCGGGAAAAATGCAGAGCCCTGAGTTGATCCCAGCGTTGATCTATCAACTCGAAGACCCACGTTTTGCGCCGGCCGCCGTGGCCTCACTCTCCCTCTTTGACGATACTGTGGAGCCCATCCTCGCCAAAGTGCTCCAGAACGAAGACGAAGTGATGGCGGTGCGCGAGCAGATTCCCAAAATCATCTCCAAGCGCGGCACCAAGGCTGGGCTCAAGACGCTCGTGCGTTACATTGACGCGCCCAACTTGGCCATGCGTCTGCAAGTGCTACAGGCTGCAGCGCGTTTGCATGACAAGCATCCGGACGTGCGTTTTGACGAAGCGCAGATTCTGAAAATCATCCAAGAAGAGCTGCGCATTTATTATAGCGCAGTCGTCATTGAGCACGATTTGGCGGTTGATGGACCAGACATGTTGCTCGATGACGCGCTCACGGTGCGCTCGCAAAAATGTCAGCAACGCATCTTCCGCTTGCTCGCGCTTTGCTACCAAACGAAAACCATGGACCTCGTGTGGCTCAACTTGCTCTCGCCCACGCCCGCCGCACGCGCGAATGCAGTGGAGATCCTCGACAACATTCTCGAAGGTGAGCACAAGCGACTCGTCATTCCCATGGTCGAAGCGCAGCCGGACGACGTGCGGCTCCGCCTTGCCACAGAAGAGTTCAACGTCGCGCATGCGACCGTGAACGAATGGCTCGTCGAGCTCTTCGAAGGTCCCGATGCCTGGCTCTGCGTGGCTGCGCTCGAATGCACGGGGCGCCGTCAGATCCGCTCGCTCGCGCCGGACGTGGCACATTTGTTGGAGTCTAAAAACGCGTTGGTTCGCGAGACTGCAGTGTGGGCGCTGAGCCGCCTGGTGCCCAAAGCCGAATTTGCCAAGCTCGTGGAGCCCATGAAAAACGATTCAGTCCCGCACATCCGCAAGCTGACGGAGTCACTGTTATGATCTCGACCGTCGAAAAAGTGCTGTTCTTGAAGAGCGTTCCGCTGTTCAAAGAAATTCCGGGCGAAGAGCTCGCACAAATTGCGCAAATCTCCGACGAAATCGAATTCCAAGGTGAGGAGAACGTCTTCAAAGAAGGCGACATTGGCGAAGCCATGTACATCGTGCTCGAAGGGCGCGTACGCATTCACCGAGGAGAAAAGACGCTGACCGAGCTCGGGGAGCGCGAATGTTTTGGCGAAATGTCGATTCTAGACAGCGAGCCTAGATCGGCGTCGGTCACTGCGCTGAAAGACCTGGTCGCGCTCAAGATACAACGTGAAGACTTTGCTGAGATCTTGGCGCAGAAGAGCGAAATCGCCTACGGCATCATCAAGGTGTTGACGCACCGGCTCAGAGAAGCAAATAAGCGCTAGAAGCGGAGAGTTCCATGAAGTTGTCTGACTTGAAACAAGTGCTGCGCCCTGTGCACGAGCGTCCGGAGCTCTTGCGATTCTTGGATCCGATCATTGGCATCATTGCTGGCGGCGCGTTGATTTATGCTTCGGCGCTTGGCTTCTCTGCCTTTGGTGTGCTCCTCGCTTGCGCGTTTTTGGCATTCCAGATTCTGACCAAAGTGTTTGGCGTGAAGTTCGATTTCGATCCCGCGCTGTTTCAACAATACGCGCGTAGTGCTGCCAACTGATGATCACGCTACTTGCATTCGTCGTCTTGTCATCGTCCAACTACGTGGGGGCGGAGCGCTGTCAAAGCTGCCATCCGCAAGCGTACCAAACATGGCAGCAGTCTGCCCACGCCCGGGCGCTCATCAGCTTGAATGACGCAAGCAGAACCCAAACCCGATGTACGGTTTGTCATACACTCACGCCGGACGATACGGCCGCCAAGTTCTCTGGTGTGCAGTGTGAAAGCTGCCACGGCGCTGGGCGTTATTACTCCCCGCTTTACGTCATGAAAGACAAAGAGCTCGCGCGCGCGGTGGGCTTAGTGGTGCCAAACGAGCAGACCTGCAAACGTTGTCATGACGCCAGTGCCCCCAACCTGGCGCCATTCGAGTACGCCAAAGCGTGGGCGCGCATCGCTCACGGTAAGCAATAGCCGCGTGCCACCTCGCTTCATCAAAAGCGCCGCTAAAATCTCGCAGTGTCCAGAAGACGTCACGCGCGAAGTGGCGGTGATTGGGCGCTCCAATGTTGGCAAGAGCTCGCTGCTCGCACAGTTGCTCGGACA
>JBIKMD010001083.1:0-2578 GCA_044359465.1 Myxococcota bacterium | reverse complement strand
CTGAGCCCGCGCGGGTGTCCATAGACGCGACCCAAATTGCGACGAACATCACGAGGACAACGGAAACCGTCGTGGGCCGCGGTGGTCATACGCAGATTGTGACTGCGCCGCGCACACAAGTGGTCACGAACAAGGCGTCTAGCCTCGCGGGTCCTCAGACGCTTCCGCGAAACAAGGGCATGGTCGTCGCTGCCGCGGTGCTGGTCTGCCTCGGTGCAATAGGCGCTGGTGCGCTAGTGCTTCGGACTGCGCCAACGCCAACGCCTCCAGTGGTGGAGGCGCCGCCCGCGCCCAAAGAAGACACGCTGCCGATGAAGGCGGACCCGCCGCCGCTCCCTCTGCCAGACGAGAAGATCGACGTTCCCAAACAACGGGATCCGGAAACGCCCAAACCGAAAGACAAACCAAAGGTGGTGGTGTCTTCAGAGCCGGGGACGCTTCGCGTGAACACGGGCGAAGTTTGGGCTGACATTTTCATCAACGGCGAGAAACGCGGGCAAACGCCGTACAAGGCCAAGATCGACCTTCCGCCCGGAAAATATAGGGTGAAGCTGGTCAATCCGGACTTTGGCGCGCAGGAGCATACGGTGGTGATCACGTCCGGCGACATCACACCGCTCAAAGCCACCTTGGGGAAAAAGTGAGATAATGTGTGTTGACGCGTTGTACCTCGCCTTGCGGGATAGGAAGCGTGTGGTATCCACAAGTGTAGTGACTACGCACGGGCAAAAACGCTCGCACGAACGACTAAGGCCCCATGGCTGAAGCGCAGACTTTTGGAAAATACACACTCATGCGGAAGCTCGCGGCGGGCGGCATGGGTGAAGTGTACCTAGCGAAGCAGCAAGGCTTCGAGGGCTTCGAGAAATTCCTCGTCATCAAGCGAATCCTGAGCCACCACACTGACAACCCGGATTACGTGGACATGTTCTTTGCGGAGGCTCGCCTCGCCGCGAAGATGAGCCACAGCAACATCGTCCAGATCTACGAGATGGGCGAAATCGACGGCGCCTATTTCATCGCCATGGAGTACGTGAACGGCAAATCGATGAAAGACATCATCGACGCCGCACGTGCCAAAGGCCTCAAGCTCGAGACCGCGCACATCGCGGAAATGGTGAGCCGGCTCGCGAGCGGTCTCGGTTATGCGCACAACCTGACGGATATGAGCGGCAATCTGCTCAATATCATTCACCGCGACATCAACCCGCACAACGCACTCGTCAGCTATGGCGGCGAAGTGAAGGTCATCGACTTCGGTATCGCCAAGTCTGACTCAAACGAACATAAGACCGAGACAGGAACGATCAAAGGGAAGTTCGTTTACATGTCGCCCGAGCAATCGGCGGCAGAGAAGATCGACAAACGCAGCGACATCTTCTCCATCGGCATTGTGCTCTACGAAATGCTCGCTGGAGAGAATCCGTTTCAGAAGCCAAACATCGTGCTCTCGCTCGATGCGATTCAGCGTTACAATCCGCCGCCGCCATCGACGATTGATCCGGCGTTTGCGCCCTTTGATCCTATCGTTGCTAAAGTGCTCGCGAAGAAAGCGGACGAGCGTTATCAAGATTGCGCGGATCTCGTCGTTGATTTGCAGCGGCTGATCTCGAGCGGTGAGATTCCCAAAGCGACCAAGTCATTGAACAAGCTCATGCAGGAGTTGTTCAAAGAACAGATCGAAAAAGAGCAGCGCTTCATTCAGGAGTTCATCAACGTTCGTGGCTCGAACACCAATACCTCCGCGCGTCCGCGTCCTCAGGCGCAATCGATGCGTGCGGACATTGCGCCAGTGGCGGAGCCCGAGCCAGAGCCAACGCCCGCGCCCATGCAGCTCGAAGCGCTCACCAACATGGCGAACACCGGGGTGCGCACCTCGGGCGCGGCGGTACGTCGGCGCAAACGGCGCAATTCGGTCTACATTATTCTTGGCTTCATCGCGCTCGCGACCCTTGGTGTGGTGGCTACCTTGCTGGTCGTCGTGCTGCCGCAGGGCCAGCCGCCAGTTGAACCACAGACGCAGAAAATCGATCTGAGCGATCCACCATCTGGGGACAAGCCGCCGCCCCTTGCGGTTAATTCGCAACCCACGGGAACGCCGCCGGCGACCACGCCGCAGCCCGCCACTACGCCTCCTGTCGTCGTGACGCCGCCGCCGGTGGCAGCGCAGCCCGCCGGTCAAGACAAAGATAAGGACACGGGTCGCGACAAAGGCCGAGACAAAGATCGCGATAAGGGCCGCGACAAGGACCGCGGGCGCGACAAAGACAAGGGTCGGGACAAAGACAAAGATGCGGCGCCAGCAGCGCCCGAGCCCAAGAGCGAGCCGAAAAACGAGCCTAAGGTGGTCATTGTCAAAGGTGACGAGAAACCTGAGACGAGGCCGCCACCGGTGATTGAGAAGCCTCCGCCGGCCGTGGAGGCCAAATCCGGTGGCACGCTCACGGTGCTTTCGAATCCTGCGGGACCTGTGTTTCGGGATGGTGTGCGGCAGAGCAATGGGCAGGGCCCCACCAGGGTTGAGCTCAACAAACAAAGCGGCGCCATCAAAGTGGGTGACGCGACCACGCCGTTCGTC
>JBIKMD010001084.1:0-2578 GCA_044359465.1 Myxococcota bacterium | reverse complement strand
CCGCGGTGACCACTTCATAGCCATCTTTTTGCAACATGGCGCGCAAGACTTTGCGCATGTTGATTTCATCATCTGCTACGAGGATTCGCACCGCCGGTCGCTCTACACTGTTCATGAGGCAGTCACCACAGGCACAGGGAATCGCAGAATGAAGGTGGCGCCGCCACCTGGTCGCGACAGCACATCAATGCGCCCACCGTGACCCGTCATGATGCGATGGCAAATGGCGAGCCCAAGCCCTGTGCCTTTTTGTTTGGTCGTAAAGAAAGGGACGAAAATGCGGCGAAGATTCTCCGGATCGATTCCCGGACCATTGTCGCGCACACGAATCTCCACCAAGTCCGCCGTGCGGCGCGCGGTCTGAACCACGCGCGTCGTCACATCAATCTTGCCGGTCTCGTTCGCAAACGCATCGACGGCGTTGAGCAACAAGTTGAGCAGGACTTGGCGAAGCTGATCTGCGTCCGCCAATACCTGTGGCAAATGTTCATCCAGGTGGGTTTTGACGTCCACCTTCTCGACGCGTTTTTCCTCCGCAAAGAGCTTGAGCGTACGCGTGACGACTGAGTTCAGATCTGTCGCGACGAGGCCCGGCTTCATGGGACGCGCGTATTCCAAGAACTGCGAGACTACGCCGTTGAGACGTTCCACTTCCTCGACGATGACACCGAGTAGCTCGCGGGTCTCCTCCGGAAAACGCGTGGGATCGAGCACCTGCGCGGCGCCCTTGATCGCCCCAAGAGGATTGCGGATTTCGTGGGCCAAACCAGCGGACATTTCACCGAGCGCGGCCAAACGATCGCGTTCGCGCAGGCGTTCGCTCTCCTCGGAGTTCTCCACGCTGATCGCGATTTGGTCTGCTACTTCGTAGAGTAGCGCGATCTCATCAGCAGGAAAACCGAGCGCAAAACGCTCGTCGCCAAGATTCATGAGACCGAGCACTTGTTCCCCAGACACCAGTGGCAACACGACGCTGGCACCTAGCTCCGCGAAGGTTTTGAGCACCTCATTGGAGCGCGCGCGTTCAGCTTCGCTCACAGCGCTTCCGGTTTCTGGATCAGGCGCGAGCTTTCGTTCGTAGTTTTCTTTGAGCAGCGGCCGCTTGTGCCGCGTGATCTCACCGTAGAAAGCGCCGTGCGATTCGGCATCGATGACCTGCGGCGGTTTCGGCCCACGGTACGAGACGAGCGCAAAACCAGGCTCATTTTCGCGCAGCAAATGCACAGAAGCGTGGGTCAGCTTGCGCGAGTCATACAGAGCATCGAGCGCACTCCCCACAATCGTTTGCACGTCGATCGTTCCGCGCATTTTGGGGAGCAATTGCTGCACTGTGGCCTTGAGCTCGAAGCGCTCACGAAACAGCAAGCGAATCGTACGCTCTTCAATCCAGGAACGCGCTTGGTCGTAGAGAATCAAGATAACGAACGAGGTGATCAGCGTGCTGAAGAGAAAAGGCCCCGTGCCTGTTCCGATCCACAAGACGAGGAGTTGATAGATAGCGCCGAGCAACAAGGTCAGCGCACCGAGCACGGCCGCCTTGGCAATGAGCTCGGCCAGATCGATCAACCGGTAGGTGATGATCGTCTGGTACAAAAAATACATATAAACAGCGATCGTCACATTCCCGAGCGTTGGCAGATACACGTTCGACTGGAATGCCTCACCGGCGCTAGCGATCGCCGCCACGCTGCCACCGAGCGCGATTGTGCGCAGCCGCACCTGATCTTCGCGTTGAGGAAGCAAGCGCGCGCGTTGCCACACGAGCTGAAAGGTCATGAACATGGACGCGGTGCCGTAAGTGGCAGCGAGCGCATCAGCCCAGGGACTCTTGAAATACGGCGTCAGCGCAAGAGCAGCAATCAGCAACCCCGCGACGGTGATGGTGCGGCGCAGCGGACCGACCATGGACCCGCGCACATTGGCTAGCGCGGAAAACAGCGCGAGTAGCGCCGAAGGGATGAGGACGCCGGAGGCAAAACGGAGCTGCCCCCAAGGCGTGTCACCTAAGTAGCGATAGAAAAAACAGCTCGCGTGCCAGGTGGTCAGATTCAGCGCAAGCAGTGCGAAGCGCACGTAAACGCGCCGTCTGTCGCGAAGAAGAATGGAGATCGCCACGGCAAGCGTGACGAACGCAGCGAGAAGCGCTGATGATTGGCGTAGGTCCAATCGTTAGTCGCAGTTGAACTTCATCTTTTTGACGGCCGCCGCGATCTCGGACTCTTTGACCTTGGTGTCATCAAAGGTCACGAGTAGCTCTTTCTTGTCCAAATCAGTCGCCACGTCTTTGACGCCTTGGATTTGCTTGAGCTGTTTGGCGCTCTTTTTCGCGCACCCTTCGCACGACCAGTCAGTCACCGTGTAAGTGGCCTTTTGCTCTTTTGCGAACGCGACGCCCGAGCAAAACGAGACACATGCGAAAACGAGAAGGTACTTCAGCATGGTGCTCGGCTAACTGAAGCTCCCTGCCGCGGCAAGGCCCAGAGCGTCCCGTGGGCTTTTTCGATAACGCCCACGTGGGACCTGTGGGCAAGCGTCAATGTGCCTGGTTAGAGTGCGATGCCAGCGGAGACTGTAAAGC
>JBIKMD010000083.1:0-9242 GCA_044359465.1 Myxococcota bacterium | reverse complement strand
CAAAACGGTTGCCGTCGATTTGGTTCTTCGCGATGAGTCCTCACCTTAGAGGCCCGTGGCTTTGATGCGCACGTCGATGTTGCCTTTGACCGCGTTTGAATACGGACACACTTCATGCGCGGCCAGTGCAAGCTCACGGGCGGCGGCTTTCTCTAGTTTAGGGCAGTCCACTTGTAGCTCCACGTCTAGCTGGAACCCGCCGAGGAGGCGCGGACCAATGCCCACCTCTGCTTTGACGGTGACTGCGCCCGGGTCGATCTTTTGCTTCTTAGCCACGTGTAGCAGCGCATTCTCGAAACAGGCCGCGTAACCCAAGGCAAACAATTGCTCGGGATTGGTGCCTTCTTTGCCGCTGCCACCGAGCGTGCGGGGGAGGGCAAGCGAGAGCTTCACTTTGCCATCATCCGTAAAGGCTTCGCCTTCTCGTCCGCCCACTGCCGTCGCTTTTGCTGTATAGAAAATCATATTGTCTCCAATTAAGTTGTACACAATCTAAATACCGAAGTGATTGCTTGTCGTCAACTAAATTGTGTACAATGCAATTATGTCCTTCGACGCGCTCAAGCTGGAATACCAACTCTGTTTCCCGATTTACGCTGCCGCCAACGCGATGACCCGCGCCTATAGGCCGCTGCTGGAGAAGATCGGCCTCACCTATCCTCAGTATTTGGTGATGCTGGTGCTGTGGGAGAAGGACGAGTGCAGCCTGAGTGAGATCGGGGAGAAGCTGCGCCTCGATTCCGGAACGCTCACGCCGCTCGTCAAACGTATGGAAACAAACGGCTTACTCGCTAGAACGCGGGCGAAAGAAGATGAGCGCCGCATCGTCGTCACACTCACCGCCGCGGGTAAGAAGCTGAAACAGGCCGCCAAAAACATCCCCTTCGACTTGGTGGCCAAAACCAACATGAAGCTCGAAGATATGATGACGCTCAAAGACCAGCTGACGGGGCTCATCGCTTCACTCTCGGAGTGAGCAGTGGTACCGAATCCGAATGTCTTTTTCGGCCAATGAAATTCGCTCCAAGTTCCTAAAGTTCTTCGAAAAGAACGGGCACCGCATCGTCAAGAGCTCGCCGCTCGTTCCGCAGAATGATCCGACGCTGCTGTTCACCGTCGCCGGCATGGTGCAGTTCAAAGATCTGTTCACCGGCAAAGAGAAACGCGACTACACGCGCGCCACCACCAGCCAAAAGTGCGTGCGCGCCGGTGGCAAGCAGAACGACCTCGAGAACGTGGGCTTTACAGCGCGCCATCACACCTTCTTCGAGATGCTCGGCAACTTCTCGTTCGGCGACTACTTCAAAACCGACGCCATCAACATGGCCTGGGCCTTCATCACCGAAGAGCTGAAGATCGACAAATCCCGGCTCTGCGTCACCGTGTTCAAAGGTGAAGGTAACCTGCCAGCAGACGACGAAGCCGCCGCCATGTGGGAGAAGAACTGCAACGTTCCCAAGGAACGCATTTTCCGCTTGGGTGCGAAGGACAACTTCTGGGCCGCGGGTGATACGGGTCCGTGCGGTCCCTGCAGCGAGCTCCACTTCTATCAAGGTGACCTGCCGCCGAATGAAGCGCTGAAAATCTTCGATACACCGGCCGCTGAAGACCAGTGGATCGAGATCTGGAATCTGGTGTTCATGCAGTTCGAGCGTCTTGCCGACGGCAGTCTGCAGAACTTACCCAAACCATCGATCGACACGGGCGCCGGCCTAGAGCGTGTTGCCGCCGTCGCGAACGGTCTCAAGTCCAACTACGAGACCACGCTGCTGCGTCCGCTGATCGACAAAGCCGCGGCCATGTGTAAGAAAAACTATACATCGGGCATGAGTGATGATGACGTCTCCATGCGGGTGCTCGCCGATCATGCGCGCGCGTCAGCGTTTTTGATCGCCGACGGCGTGTTCCCATCGAACGAAGGCCGTGGTTACGTGTTGCGCCGCATCATGCGCCGCGCGATTCGTCACGGTGAGCGCCTCGGCTTCGATGATCTCTTCTTCCACGAGATCACGGACGAAGTGGTGAGCCAAATGGGCGAAGTTTACCCAGAGCTGCGCGAAAGCCGTACGGCGATTGGCAAGTGGGTGAAGAACGAAGAAGAATCGTTCCGTCGCACGCTGCGCACCGGCCTGCGTTTGCTCAGCCAACGTCTCGAGAAGCTCGAAGGCAAAGTGCTCGGCGGCGACGTGGCGTTCGAGCTCTACGATACCTACGGCTTCCCTTTAGATCTTACCGAAGTGATTCTGCGTGAGAAGGGCCTTACCGTCGATCACGCTGCGTTCGACAAAGCGCTCGAAGCACAACGTGCACGTGCTGGCGCCTTCAAGAACGACGACAAAGGCACCGCCGATGTGTTCAAGGCGCTGGCGCTCGAACACGGCCACACGCGTTTCCTGGGTTACGATCTCAAAGAGACAGGTGCAGGTGAGCTCGAAGCGAACGCCGCAATCGCAAGTGATACCGAACGCACGCCACGTGGCCTCTTCATCAAGAGCAAGATCAAAGCGATCATTCAAGACGGCAAGTCGGCGCAGCAAGGTACCGGTACCTTCGACGTCGTGCTCGATCCGACCCCCTTCTACGGTGAGTCCGGCGGCCAAGTGGGCGACAAACACGGTGAGCTTGCGAGCCTGAGCGGAGAAACGCTGGCGCGCGTGAAGAATACGCTCAAGCCGGTGGAGAATTTCCACGTCACGGAAGTACAAGCGACTGCCCCGCTCAAAGTGGGTGATATCGTGCTGTCTCGTTATGACGCCAAGCTGCGCCGCGAAACCCGCGCGCACCACTCGGCCACACACTTGGTGCACAAAGCGCTACACGACGTGCTCGGTGATCACGTCAAACAGGCAGGTTCACTCGTCACGCCAGATCGTTTCCGCTTCGACTTTTCGCACTTCGAAGCGCTCACTGCGGACCAGCTCGACGCCATCGAACGTCACGTGAGCGAACGCATCAACAAAAAGGCGCCCGTGCAGACCGACGTGCTCGGGTACGAAGATGCCAAGAAAGCCGGCGCTGTGGCGTTGTTCGGTGAAAAGTACGGCGACAAAGTGCGCGTGCTCACCATGGCAGACAGCAAAGAGCTCTGCGGCGGTACGCACGCGTTCAATACGGGTGACATCTCCGCGTTTCGCATCACGAAAGAGGAAGCGATCGCGGCTGGTGTGCGCCGCGTAGAAGGCGTCGTCAGCGAAGCTGCGCACAAGCTCGATGATCAACGTAATAAAATGTTTACATCGCTCGCGGCGATCGCCAAAGGCACCCCTTCGCAAGACTCAGAAGAAGAGAAGTGGTGGAGTGGGCTCGTCGACAAAGTAGGCGCGGCACGCAAACAACTCGGTGAAACGGGCAGCTTCTCGGCCGACGCTGGTGACGGAAAAGTCCCCGCCGAGCTGCATCGCGCCTTGCTTCGTTTGCTCGGCAATCTCCGCACGAGCAAAGCGGCAACGCGGCCCGAGCTCCTCAAACAGGCTGCGGGTTCGTTGCCGCTCGTCGTGGGCCTCGTGAAATGGCTCGATGAGTATGACCGCCTAGATAAACGACTGAGCGAGGGCAAGTCGCAAGAGCTCGGCGAGACCGCGAAGCTGGTCGTTGGCAAAGCGCGCGATGTCAAAGGTACCAAACTCGTTGCCGAAGTCATCGAAGGCGTCTCGTCCAAGGATCTGCGCAACTACGCAGACCGCGTCCGTGACTTGCTCGGAAGCGGGGTCGTGGCGCTCGGCGTCGTCGCTGACGGCAAAGCGTCCGTCATCGTGGCGGTCAGCAAGGACCTCACCTCCAAATACAAAGCCGGCGATTTGGTGAAAGTCCTGGCGGCGGCCATTGGTGGCTCAGGCGGCGGCAAGCCAGATCTCGCACAAGCAGGTGGTGCCAATGTCGATGCGCTTCCCAAGGCGCTCGCGGACTTAGCAACTTCGCTATGACGGCCCGCTTAGCGCAGCGCACGCGGACGCTTTCATGAGCGACGAACCCACAGATACCAAGGTGCCGGAGAACCTGCCGGAGAAGCCTGTTGCCAAGCCCAAGCCCAAGAAAAAGGCGGTCGCCAAAGACGATTTTGGTGATCCTGGGCTGACCGCAAAAGGCCTGGAGCCGATTGGCTTTTCTGAGCGTACGCGGCCGGCTTGGCGTCATCTGACCGATGTGTTGGGGCTTGTGCTCTCGCCTTCGCAGCTCGCGATCTTGATCACGTTGTTACCGCTGGTCGATGCCACAAAGCCCGCTTTGCTTGGCGTGCTGTTTGGCTTGCTCATTGGTGCTTTTTTCGCCGTGCTCACCGCCACGCCGCTGCTCCGTTATGGCGTGTCGCTCGGCGTGCTCGCACGTGCCGCGTATGGTGTGCGCGGCGCAAAAATTCTGCCCTTCGTTCGTGTGATCTTGGGAGTGGGCTTCTTTGCGCAAGCGGCGGTCATCGCCATGCTCTCGCTCACGTGGTGCGCGCTTTGTGTCTCGCCTGCAGTGGTGCCGCTGTATCAGCGAGTGCCATTGCTCGGCTCCCTGTCTCTCGTCGTTGTGATTGGCGCGATGATTCTTGGAATCGCCGCATGGGCTTACGCGCGCGAAACCAAGACGACGACAGCGATCGCGTTGCTCGTGCCAGCCGTACTGCTTGCTGCTGCGTTGTTCTTGCTACCCGGAAATCTACCGTTCAGCACAGCTTGGGGAATGGTCGATCTGATTGACCGTGCTCAGACATCCAACATTGTACCCATTTTGGTAGGCGCCGCGTTTTGGAGCGCCAGCGTGTACTTGTTGAATGTGAACGAAGCACGCAGGGTGCCCACGCAGCTCGGTCAGTCGTTGAGTCTGCTGGGCTCCGTAGTGCCGTGGCTCGTTGGGAGTATGGGTTACGCTTTGGCCGTACTCTCGAGTGGAAAGAGCGACAACGGCTTCTTCGATCTTCCTGCACTCGCGTGCAGGCGCCTCAGCGCACCATGGCTCATCCTGGTGCTGGCGTGCTCTACAGTGGCCCTCGTTTGGCCTCTTGCAGTCGCATGCAAGCGCAGTGTGCAGCTTGGCCTTCTACAGCTGGTTGCCTCGCCTAAGCTACGGCGCGGCGCCGAGTATGGCGTGCTTGGCCTTGCATTGCTCCTCGCGGTGCTCATGCGCGGCGGCCTCTTGCGCTACGGCTATGAAACGTTGCTCGCCCTCAGTTGGTTCCACATCGTGCTCGTCGGCTGCATTCTGGCGCACTATTTCTTGGTTGAACGCGCGCGCCTCGTGCTCGATGACCTGTACACCTATCGCGGGCGTTACCGCGGGGTCTTTGGCCTGTCTCCTGCGGGGTTTGTTTCGCTCGCGATCGCGTGTGGAAGCGTAGTTTGGGCCAAACAACAGGGGTATCACACGAGCCTAGCGGCGGCGCTGGGCTTTGGCACTGCCATCTTGATCTATGTTGTTCTCGCGAGCATTCAACGCCTCATTCAGAGATGAACGTATGCGCTACTTCGTTTTGATATTGCTCATTGCCTGCAGCAAACCTGCACCTTCCGCGCCAGAACAATCCAAAGCGGATCTGCCTCCGCCCTTTGACATGCGGCTGCGTGCGGGTTTGATGTTCACCTACCTCGATGCTGAGGGACTGCAGCACTCCACCGAAAAGCTCGAGGAAATTCCCGAAGACAAACGCGCTGCCGTGCGCGTGATCGACTTGAACCTTGCGCCAGAAGCACGCGGCGCTGGCAAGTGGATCTATTTGGCGGATCTCCGAAAAGCGAATGACGACGGCAGCTATCCGTATCAACCGCTGCCTGCTGCGAAGTTCGACAAAGCCGTCGCGCATGCACCCATTCGTTACAAAGTGGACCAAGCGATGGAGAACGCGAGCAAACAGGTCACGGTTTACTCCACCTCGTGGTGCGGCGTGTGCGCAAAAGCGAAAGCGTACTTACGCGAGCGCAAAATCCCCTTTGTTGAACGCGATGTAGAGAAAGACGAATCCGCACTGGCTGAGCTGGGAGAGAAAGCGCGCCGCGCCAAAGTGCAGCCGCAAGGCGTGCCGGTCATCGATGTGTACGGTGAGCTCATGCTCGGCTTTGACGAAGCGCGCCTGAGTCAGATGTTAGAAAAGCACCCTGCGGGCGTGAAGCTCTGAACGCTTACACAGCTGTGACAGATAGTGCTGGGCTCGGTTTTGGCTCCGTGGCACATTATTTTCGTCCCGACGTGAAATAAATCCGTATGGGGTGCGTAATGGCTCCGCTGAGGTACCTATGAACCGCGCGCTCGTGCTCGTCTTGATTGCAGGCTTTTGGCTCGTCACGGACCAACTCAGTAAAGCCTGGGCGGTAGAGGCCCTGACGCAGGTTCGACAAACGCATCCGGGGTCTACGCTCGACCATTTTGCCGTAGAACATCCAAAGCCGGGACCGGCCGTGCCATTCGCGGGGACATGGGGCTACTTCGAGTACGTCGAGAACCCCGGCGCTGCGTGGAACATTCTCTCTGGCGCGCACGAGTCGTTTCGCTATCCGTTCTTCTTCGTCGTCGGCATCGTCATGATGACGCTGATGCTCGGCTACTACTTTCGTAGCAAACCAGAAGATCGACTGCGGCGCCTTGGTCTTGCCTGTGTCATTGGTGGCGCGCTCGGCAACTTCGTCGATCGCGTTCGCTTGCGCTACGTGATCGATTTCATTGTGGTGGACCTCGGCTCGCTCTATCGCTGGCCCACTTTCAATATTGCGGACGCCGCGATTGCGGTGGGCGTGATCTGCTTGCTCGCCGAGTCGTTCCTACAACGCCCGCGCGCTACTGCTTGAACTTATAGCTCAGACCAAGACCAATCACGTTGGCCTGCAAGGTGTAGTCGCCACCATTGATCGCGGTTTGAGGGATCGGGTCGGCGCGCACCGGACTGAGCGCGTAGAGTTTTGCCTGCTGGGGGTCTACACTCGTCGAGATGCCAAAAACGTGGGCGTAGAGGATGTCGATCGTCACGCCGGAGAAGCCCAAACTCAAGCCAACGCTTGGCGTCAGCTTGTCCAAGTCGAGCGCCAGTACGCTCAGATACTCTTTCGGCACCGCTGAACGTTCGTAACTGATGCCAGCGCGAACGCGCCAATTGAAACGCTCGTTGCCCCCGCCGTACTCGCCGCCCAAACGTACACTGAAGGTGTCGCGAAAGTTGCGCGGCACGGTCAAATCGCCAATCGGATAGGGGCTCGGAAAACCCGTGACGCCAAGCAAATTCACGCCGCTACCAGCGCGGTTGATTTCAATCTTGTCGTGGATCGCCCACCCTTCGAAAACGCCGGCGAGCTCGAGGCGTAAGCCTTCCACTGGTCGTGCTTCAAAACCGAGACGGAGAATGACGGGCAGGCGGAACTTCACGCGCGCTTGATCGCCTTCAACCGTCGCATCACTGAACAGGGGCGCTTTGGGCAAGCGCACTTGCACCCGGGCTGGCGTGTCCACCCAGAATGGTAGATCTGCCGAAAATCCCAGGCGGTACTTGGGTGTGATTTTGAAGATGGCACCAAACGAGCCGGACGGTGCAAAGATGAAACCAGCGGTGAGCTTGTTCGCTGCATCGAAGTCAGGATCTTGTTCGGCACACACCGCGCCAGGACAGGCCGAAAGCGTGAGCTGCGAGATGTACTCGCCCATCAAAAACTTGGGCCCAAGACCAATCTGCAAACGACCATCGAGGAAGCTCTTGGCGACGTACAAGCCAAGCACGCCGAGTGTTGTCCCGGCCGGCGAGATCAAAGAGTACCGCTGCGGTGCCGCGCGCTCAATCCCGTCAGCGTCCACCACTGTTTCAGGGTACTGGCTGAGACCTGCATAAGGAACGTAGAGGCCAATCGCAAAGTTCCAGGTCTTGAGCCCGAAGTTGTGAGAGGCCGCAAGCGTAGGAATTGGCAGGAAGGGCGCCGTCCCTGTCACGCGGTCAAAGGTCACCGTCGTAGGTTCACCAGACGAGCCAACTGGAATGTAGGCCTTGCGCGTGAAGGTGGTGTCCACGTTCAGGTAGCTCGCATCGAGCATGAGGCCCGAACCGGCCTCCATCAATCCACCGGGATTGTACCAAATCGAGCTCAGGTCATCCGCACCAGCGATGAACGCACCACCGCGTGAAAGTGGGCGCACGCCGCGGTCGGTGAGAAACAACCCAGCTGCTTGCGCGGTGGTGGTGGCAAGCAGAGAGCACACGAATAGGAGACGGGCGAGATTCATAGACTTCAATTGTCGGGAGGTTGGGGCGAAAAGGCGCTTGCTTTAACAGGACTTAGTGCGCGGGCTTATTGAACGTTGCGCTTCTGGATGATGTCGATCATGCGAGCAAGGCCGCTGTCTTTGTTGGCCAGGAACTCGCGCGTCTCAGCCAGAATGCGCTTGGTATCTTCCGAGGTGAACGCAGCGCCCGACTTGGTTGGGTCGACACGGCTCACTTCGCTGATGGTCGCCGTGATGATGTCCAGCGGCGTACGTGTTCCCGAGCCGAGTGGGCTCACGAGCCTCGACACCAGCTGGGTGAGACGACGGTCTGGGTCCATCTTCGCCGTTTGCGAGAGCAGGGCGAGCGTAGCGCGCGCCGTGCCGGTTTCGCTTGGCTCGAGCGCCGGCGCCAAAGCCGGGAGCAAGGTGCGGAGCGAGCTTTCGTCGTTGAGCGCTTGAACGAGGTCAGCAACCGAAGCCATCGACGACATGAAGCGTGTGGTATCGCTTGGATCAAGCGCGCCGAAGAGCACCTTGAGCGTCGCTTGCTCGGCTTTACCGTCCTTGCGCATGAGCGCAACGGTCTTGAGCGTGCCGGCGAGGAGCGGGTTGTTCAGCAGGCTACGCGTGTCTGACTCGAGACCGCCCGTCACCATCCGCTCGAACGAGCCGTTCGCTTTTTGCTTGCGAAGCTCTTCAGCCAGGCTCGACAAAGCTTCTGGAACGAGCTTCGCTTGTGCGTTGCTCTTGAGGCGCGTCGTCGACACATCCCCCGTGCGTTCGAAGGCAAGGAGCTGGTCAACAAGGCCGGAGCGCGCTGTCTTCCATTGTTGCAGGCCAGCGACGTCCGCTTTGCGGCGGGTGTCGATCTCGGCCATCGCTTTGGCGTCGAGGTGCGCGGGGGTCCAGTAACCGTTTTCGAAGCCGTCGTTGCGTTTGCTCGACAGCTCGCCACGACGGTCCAGCAGACCGCTGTTGTCTTGGCGAGAGAAGAACGCGCGGACGAGCGGTGCCAGCTTGCGCACGCCGCCTTCGGCTTGCAGATCAATCGAGGCGAGACGGAGCGCGTTGATGACGTCCGA
>JBIKMD010000082.1:0-9251 GCA_044359465.1 Myxococcota bacterium | reverse complement strand
CAAAACACGTTACGGCGTAACTTCGGACGCTTGAAGTAGCGCTGCCACGTAGCGATAAAAATTTTGGGGTGTGAAAAACTGCATCTCGAGCGTGCCGAGCGTCAGTTTGACCCCATCGATCAGGTCGCGCGGCGTGTTGTCACCCACTTTGACGCCATTGAGCCAAGTGCCATTCGCGGAGCCCATGTCTGTAATGCGCCACCTCGCTCCCTCTTGGTCTAGGAAGGCATGCGATTTGGACACGCTGGGATCATCGATCACGACGTCATTGTTCGGCGCACGGCCAATATAAATCTGCTGCGCAAAAGGATTACGGGCGCTCTTGCGGATCAGCGACACCTGCTGCTCCATGCCCTTTTTTCCTGCCTCTGTACCTTTTGTGCGGCGCATTTCGGCCACAGCAGCGACTTGGGTGGTCACGAAGTGACTATCTGGCCCAGAACTTCCCGCGCGCGGAATATACACCAGCAGAGGCTCAGGATGCTTTTCGGCAAATGTGGCTTCAGTGTGTTTTCGAACACTCGCGAAAAAACCCAGCAATGGCAGGACGTCGGTCACCCTGAAAATGTGGCAGATTGTAAGCCCGGCGCAATGATTCCTCATGTGGGTGACTACGCAGCCGTTAAACACCAACTTTGCTCGACTTTCCCACCACATAATCTAGCTTCAAAGTTGTGGAATCGATCGGGGAGGGTCTGGCGCAGTGCAGAATCATCGTCTGCTCTCGGCCGGCGCATTACGACCAAGTCACACAAGCACTCGAAGCTGCTCACGCGCTGATCACACACGCGGACGACATTGATGCGTTGCTGACACTGCTCGGCGGTACCCCTGCCGACGTTGTGGTCATCATGAGCGACTCACTCGAAGACGTGACGCGTTTCGTGGCAGCGAGCGACATCCCCCTCGTTTTCGTGAGTGAACACCCAGATCCCTACGAGGCAGTGCGCGTGCTGCGCGAAGGCGCTGTGAACTATGCCGAACCTGGCGAGCCGCTGATGACTGCAGTGCAGGAAGTACTGAATGCAAGACATCCGGAGCGCGTGCGCCCCCGTTGGCTCGACTCTGAACGTTCAATCCTCGGCCGTATCATCTCGCGTACGAAGATCATGGGAGAAGTGGTTCAGCGTATTCGCGACGTCGCTAAGACGCCGAATACCACCGTCCTCGTGCTGGGCGAGACCGGCGTAGGCAAAGAGCTCGTCGCCAACGCGATCCACGCTTTGTCGTCACGCGCAGAAGCGCCCTTCGTTGCCATCGATTGCAGCACCATTCCGGAAACGCTCATGGAAGGGGAGCTGTTTGGTCATGAGCGTGGCTCCTTTTCGGGGGCAGTCAGCGATCGCAAAGGGCGCGTAGAGCTGGCCGATGGCGGCACGCTGTTTTTGGACGAAGTCGGAGAGCTTCCGCTGCCCATGCAAGCCAAGCTTCTGCGCATGCTCGAACAACGTGAGGTCTGGCGCGTGGGCGCCACCAAAGCACGACCGGTCAATGTGCGCGTTGTTGCAGCCACACATCGAGACCTCTCGCGCATGGTGACGGCAGGCACATTTCGCGCCGACCTGTATTACCGTCTCGCGGTTTTCGAAATTCGCGTTCCGTCGCTACGCGAACGCACGGCAGACATTCTGCATCTGGCCGAATTTTTTTTGGATCGTTTTTGCCGCGAGCACAGTCGTCTCAGCATGAAATTTACACCCGAAGCGGCAGCCAAACTCGTAGCCTACGATTATCCTGGCAACGTGCGCGAGCTTCGCAACATTGTTGAGCAGGCACTGGTCACCTCATCGGGCGATACGATCCTCGGCTCGGAGCTGCGGTTCCGAAGCGGGCCATCACTCGCGCTCTCGGCCGCGCCCGCCCCCCCAAACGCAGAGGGCGAATACCTGCACATTGAATGGGGAGAGAACGCGCTCGATCAGCTCGAACGCCGCGCCATCGAACGCGCACTGCTCATTGCCGAGGGCAATCAGACGCGTGCCGCGAAGCTCCTTGGGGTCCAGAGGTTGAGCCTCGTGCGCGCCATGGCGCGTCATGGCCTGCAGTCTCAGCTTCCCCGCGGCCGACCAAAAAAATCAGGCGAATCCTCACCCCACTGACGCCCGATAACCGGGCATGGCCCCGCTTTCTGACGCAGTGCTCACCCAGCTGCGCTTGCTCAAAGAAGCAAACGCGCGCCCGGACGTGGCGGTGCACGCCGTCGAACGCAACGCACTGCATTTTCTTCTTTTGGCCCTCAAGGCTGAGGTCGATGCAGACACGCAAACTGAGATCGACGCCTACCTCAAGACCAGGGCCCAGGCGCACACCTATCTGCTGGAGCTCGCCCAAGACTGGCGCTGCTCGGGTTGTGGGAGCCGAGTGCCTGGCGGCGCGGCGTTCACCAAGAGCAGGCTCTTCATTATTTGCAAAGCGTGCGAGGCCAAAAGCCCAGCGAGTGAGCGAGGAACAGCCGCCCTGCACCTGCATTTCCCGGTTGGGCCGGGTTGGAACCCCGAGCGCAGCGGCTTCGATACTGGCGAGCCATGAAGCTCACGGGTCCGCGCCAAAGCGTAAAAACGCCACCCACCACCGTGCCTGCGGCGGAAGCAGAAAGGCCGACCAACATTGCAGTAGAAGGCGCGACACCTTCACTCACCGAGCGCGCACGGATCGCGCAGAAGATGGGAGGCAATGCGCCTTCCAAAGTGCTCACACTGCTCGGCAAGGCGCGTTTTGTGTCCGCTACTGCCGCTCAGGTACCGGGCAAAGTCACCTGGTTCAATCCAGACGTTGCACGCGCACACGGCTTCAACGTTCCAGCCTCGAACCGGCTCACGCCGGAGCTAGAGCGTGAGCTACTCGCCGCCCTCTCCTATCGGATCCTCAAAGACGGCGAAGCACCGAATGGTAGGCCCACCATGACCGTCTTCGCCGACCGATACGGAGGCACTGGCATTGGCGGCAACGGAGGGTCCGGACGAGCAGCGTTTTTGCCCACGCGTAATCTGCACGTCAAAGGCATTGGCCTGACACCACTCGCCAAGGTGGACAAGAACGATTTTCAGCACAGCCATGGCGGCGCGCCCATGCGCGAAGGTTTCTTAGAGGCAATCTGGGGTGAAGTGAACGACAACTTGTTCACCACAGGCTCCACGCAGGTGCTCGCGGTCATCGACACCGGCGACTACACGGAATGGGAAGATGGCACCAAGGAGAAGCGCGCGCTGATCATTCGCGCCGGACGTCAGGTACGCCCCGGTCACTTGATGGTGAGCTTCTTCGATTCGGACAAATTCGGTGTCGATGCGTTCGTGCGCGCCACGCAGGACTCAGGCGATCTGCAGCTCAGGGACAACGGCAAACCGGACCTAGCCGCGACCATGCAAAAGGTCATCGAACGCCATGCGCTCACCGCAGCGGAGCAATATCGGCACCGTATTCTACACGGCGCAATCTCCACCTCGAACCTCGAGCTCGATGGTTCGATGTTGGATCTGGGAACACAAACGGCGCAGCCTCGCACCGCGCCCATCAGAGTGCTCGCGCATGGATCCATCTACGGCAAAGAACACGAGGAGCGAGGCAAAGAGCTAGCACTCGTCTACGACGCGTTTTGCGAGACACTACGCGAACGCAAAACGCTCAACGCAAAACCGCTGCAAGTGCGCGCCCTGCTCGATCAAGCCTACGAGAAGGCACTACAAGATCAGCTCGTCGCTGCGACCGGCATCAAGACCAAGTCGACAATCCCGGCAGCCAAAGAGCTCAGCGTCACACTCCAAGCACTCGCACGTTTGTCCAAAGAACAAGTGGTAGATGCCGACAAGGCCGTACACACATCCACGGTCGATATCTTCGCATTGCTGCGCGAGCTGCCGCGGCTCTACTTCGCAAAGACGGAGAACTTACTAGAGAAGGCGATCGTGTTGCTTGCGCCGACGGAGCAGGACCCAAAAATCCGAGAGCTCACGGCCCGTTTGCTTACGGCTTACGGCGCCGTCATGGAAGACGCCGCCAGCAAAGCGCCGAAGCGTCGCGCATTCGAGCGCGCGGTCATTCACCGGGCTGCCTTCGAAAACCAACCGCTGACCGAGCTTTACCGCGCGCAGCTCAACGACCGTTTGATCAAAGCCATTGCAGACTACGAACGCACAGGAGATCGGGACATTTTCAAGGACGCAGTGGACGGCGTTGTCGCGCGCTCCCTGCGCTCAGTCGATCGCTTGCGTGAACAAGGCGAGACAACGGGTGTCGACACACAAAAGAAAACCATCGCTGGTGTCACCTACTCCGTGCGGAAGGACTCCGTGCACGTGGTGCTCCCGCTAGAAGGAAACAGACTTTCCACGCTCGACGGAATGCCAACCCTAAACGGAACGCTGCGCTACCGGTTTACGACGAATGGGTGGAAAGATGGAGGCCAAGAGGTGGTTGGAACCATCAACGATGGCGCTGTGCACTTCGACATCCCCATGCTTCCCAGTGAAGTAGGTCAGCTTGAAGGTGTGTTCTACTGCGGTGCATCCTGGATCAAAGACCGCTCGACGAATTTCTCGGGCTACGTCTTTGCGATGCCAGACGAAGCTTAAGCTTTGGTCGGCGTGTCGGGCTGGCGATCGGGATGTGACGCAATGACAGCCGGATGCGAGAGTGCAGCCTTCTCCATCCGCAGGATCGTTGGGTAAGGCGATAGGTCAACATCGAAACGCCGTGCGTTGAGCACCTGCGGCGCCACACAGCAATCCGCAAGACTGAATGCATCCCCCACGCAAAACGCGCCAGCGGTTTGTGCAAGCAGCGTTTCTAGGCCGGCAAAACCTTTATTGATGACATCCATCCGCCACTGCTTTTGCGCGGCTTCCGATGCCTGAAAGTCATGCGCGAGCTTTTTACCCACGTGCAGATTCTGAAGCGGATGAATGCCAGAGTTCACGACTTCAGCGATCTGCCGCATGCGCGCACGTTGCAGCGGAGTACCCGGGAGCAGTGTTGGCGTTGGAAAACACTCTTCCAAATACTCAATCACTGCGAGCGATTGCCCGAGGCGCACGCCCTCCACTTCGAGCGTTGGCGCCTGCGCAAAGGGATTGACCTTCTGGTAGTCAGGTTCGAGATGCGCGCCGCTTCCCAAATTCACGGCAATGTAGTCGTACGGAATGCTCTTGAACGCGAGCGCTATGCGCACACGCCAAGACGCTGAGCTGCGCCAATAATTGTAGAGTTTCATGTACGCTCCGCTTTGCTAATGCGTTGATCAATGGCGCCAAAGACCGAGACTCCGTCACGCCCGAACATCTCGATGCGAACGCGGTCACCAAACCTCAAGAACGGTGTTTGCATGGCGCCTGTTTCAATCTTCTCGCGCATGCGACGCTCGGCGAGACAGCTGACACCTCGCGCAGGATCGGCATTGGAGACCGTGCCGCTGCCGACAATGCTACCAGCCGGTAGTCTCCTCGTCTTTGCAACATGCGCAATCAGCTCACCAAAATGAAAGTGCATCTCGGGCCCGGCGTCAGGATCCCCAGTGAGCACACCGTTGATGTGACTCAGAAGCTTGAGGTGGACGCGCCCATCACGCCACGCGTCGCCGAGCGCGTCCGGTGTGACGGCAAACGGCGAAAACGCGGTCGCCGGCTTGGAGATCAAAAAGCCAAAGCCTTTTTCGAGCTCGGGCGGTACGAGGTTGCGAAGCGTCACGTCATTGACGAGCATCACTAGTTTGATGTGCGCGAGCGCTTGCTGCGGCGAAACGCCCATGGGAACGTCGTCCGTGATGACGGCGACTTCCCCCTCGTAGTCAATACCGTCTTCCTCACGGAAGTGTGCGACGTCTTCACTCGGGGCCAAAAACGCGCCGCCTCCGCCTTGGTACATCAGCGGATCGATCTTGAGCGTGGCAGGCGGCTCGGCACCGCGCGCCTTACGCACGAGCACAATATGGTTGATGTAGGCGCTGCCATCGATCCATTCGTAAGCGCGCGGCAAGGGAGCCAGCAGGCGCAGGGGATCGAGCGAAAAACGGCTAGGCATGACACGCGCACGCTCTCGCAAGCGAGGCTCGACTTCGCTCCAACGCTCAATCGCCAACTGCAATGTAGGGGCAATGTCTTTGGCAGAAGCCGCGTGCTTCCCATCGTCCGAAACGACGATGAGCGTTCCGTCGCGCGTGTCGTCATTCAAAGTCGCGAGCTTCATGTGCCGCTCCGGTTGTGGACTACGGTTTCGCTTCCTGGGTCCAGGCGATTCATAGCCGCGCAAATGCCCCGAGTTGCCGCGATGTGGCAAGTAGCGCTACGCCTGCCACGTGGATATTGACCAAGCCTGGAGCAGGGCGCTCAACTACTGGGGCATCGCCATTGCGCTGCAAAGGCCTCAGCTCTCGGACAAAGCAGCAGATCCTATTGCCTACATTGACCTGCGCACGCGCGAAGTCGTGCTGAATCAGGTGCGTGTAAAGGCGCAAGGCATTGAGCACTGCGTGTACGCGTTGCTCGCGCACGAGCTCGGCCACCATCTTCACTATCCGCACTCGCTCGCAACGCAGGCGAGGCTCGAGCTCCTTGAACAAGAGCTACTCCCCATTCGGGGCTATTCGCTGCTGAACTTGTTTTCCGACTTCTTGATCAATTGCGAGCTGGCCAAAGACGTCACCCTCAAGAAACAACTCACGGCGATTTACAACTCGATGCCAGTGGATGCGGCAGGCGTGAAGAAAGACCCCGCGTTTTTCTTTTATCTGACCTGCTTCGAAGAAGCGTGGATGATGGAGCCACTGGCGCTCACGGGTGAAGCCGGACCGGTGCTCGAGGCCGACTTTCCGGGCGCACGCGCTGAGGCCCAGCGCCTGGCGGAGGAGATCCCAAACCTTGCGCCGAATCTGTTCACGCAGTTCATTTATTTTGCGAGCATCTTCTCGCGCTACCGGCCGCTCGACGAGGCGCCCAACCAAAAATCGCCATCCCTCAATCCTACGGCGGGTGACCATAGCAGCCCCGACGCCGGTGACTACGCCGACGCGCTAGAACGCGGTGCACAAGAGAAGGACGCGATAAAAAAAGCGCTTGGCGCCGGCTGGCTCAAACCAGAACAAGTGCCGGACGGTGAGGCCTCGAGGCGCAAACGTGCGGCCGCCCTTCCTGGCGTGCTCGCTGGTCAACCGAGGAAGCTCGCCGAGGCCATGGCGATTCACTATCGCAGGCTCGCAGACAAGTACCTCATCAAACCCCCACCAAACGAGCTGAGCGCCGAACCGATCATCCCGAGCACCCTGTCGCAGTGGCAAGTGGGCGACGCGCCAAAAGAGATTGATTGGCGCTCTAGCGTGGGCCAAGGCGGCATAGACATGGCGGTGATCTCACCGCTCAAACGCGACTTCGTCGATGATGACCCGACGGCAGAAGTGCGCGAGTTCAGAGCTCGGCTCGAGATCTATTTGGACACCAGCGGTTCGATGCCGGACCCAAAGCTGCAGCTCAACCCCATGACGCTCGCAGCGCAGGTGCTAGCCTTGAGCTGCGTGCGCCATGAGGGCCTCGTTCGCGCCCTCATCTACTCGACCAATTTCGTCAAACAATGGACCTGGACCCGCAGCGAGATGGAGCTGTCTCGCTTTTTGATGAGTTACATCGGCGGCGGCACCACCTATCCGTTCCCGGTGCTTGCCGAGAGTGTGAAGGAACACAAAGTCAGCGCGCCGATTCGCATTGTGCTCACGGACGCGGACTTCCATCACAACCTGACGACACCTGGCGCCAAAGAGATCGTCATGCTTGCGGCAAAGCAGGCTCCGTTCATTTGTTTACTCAACAACGCGAGCGACTCCGATGCCTGGGTCAAACAGATCAGCGAGCTTGGTGTGAAAACGATTGGCGTGAAATCGTTAGACGCATTTCCAAAAACGGCGGCGGCGTTGGCAGAGGCGCTGTTCAAGGACCAAGCATGACAACGGAGAGACGATGAGCTTCGAGCTGGCAAAGCTACAAGACGCCCTACGCGCGCTCGCGCTGGATGCCTGGGGCGAAGAGGTGAGCAGCGAGCTCGTCATCGCCAGGCTCATGGACGGACTGCGCGATGCCGGTGTTCCCGTGATGAAAGACAAGACGATTCTGGAGGCCACTAGCGGCTTCGATCAAGAAGCGTGGCGCCGGCTGGGCATTGTGGTGCGCGCCTTTCGCGAGGAACCCCTGCTGAACAAAGAGGTCACAGCCTGCCTCAAAGCGAACCCAAGCCGGGTGAGCGAGGCATTCTTCGTGTTTGCCGCAAGAGACGCCCAGCTCCTTTCACTCGAGCTGCTACTCAAAAGCCCCTTTCGCATCGAAGAGCTCGCCCGCAAATGGGTCCGTGCGCTCGGCGGTGCGTTCTCTGGTGAAAACGCAGAGGACAGTGACGCGCGTGTAAAACGAATCGACTTTGGCGGCGTGCTGAAGAATCTCGAAGCGGCCGAGAAAGACCGCGTGGCCCGCCAAGAAAAGCTCAAAGCCATGGAAGCAGAACGCCTAGCGAAAGAACGCGAAGCACAAGAGGCGTATCAGCGCGCCGGGCGCGAATGAAGCACGAAGCACCGAAAGCTTACGGCGCAGGGCAAGTCGTGAACACGCAGCCTGCTACATTTCGCACGACGAAGGTGTCAGCGTCGCAGCGCGGCGGATAGAGCTCGCTCACCTCAGCCAATGCGCTGCAGCCATCCGACGGCGCACAACCAACAACGAAACAAGCAGCGCCGCTCGCTGACTGCGAGCCAAGCAAGACAGTCGAGCTCGCAGCTGGACAGCCTTGGGTGAACGGCAGCGCGGTTGGACTGCAGGCCTGGTTACGCTTGAGCGTCAGCTTGCAAATGGGCACAGAACAGAGGCCTTCTGTGTTTTCGAGCTCACCTTCGAACTCGTAGATACCATCGAGGCCAAGCGGTAGCGGCGGACAAGCCGCGTAGGCGAGACCGTCACACAGGCTGGTTTTGGTGCAGAGAAGCCCACTCTTGGTACCGCTTGCTCGCACGCCATCGAATGCGAAGCCGCACCCGGACGCCGTGGTCATCGCTCCACGCAGCCGCGTTGTCGCGCCATCTATGGCGAGCTTGGCCTGGGTTGAGACCGGGTCCGCAAGGTCGAACACAGACGCTGTGCTAGCGAGGGACAACGTCTGCGGTTCAAAAACCATGATCTCGCCGTGCTCGATTACGCCCTTGTCCACACTGACCACCATCCCAATGGGCAGCGCATTGGCCACCACTACGACCCATTGGCGAGCACCCGCTAGCGAGGCACACG
>JBIKMD010000081.1:0-9252 GCA_044359465.1 Myxococcota bacterium | reverse complement strand
AAAATCGACAACAATCTTGGAGCTCATGCGCATAAACGACCCGGCAAACGAAGCCAACGTCGAACCCGGCGAGTAAAACGCGTTCGATGGTCGCACGCCAATTGAAAGGCTTGCGAGACACGAGACACTTCACGCACCTTCTGTTAGGCCGCCCCACCGCAATGTTCACTGCTCGTTGGCGATGGCTAAGCCTTGCATTCATTCTCTGTCTATTTGTGACGCTCGCACGCGGTTTCGAGCGCGTGGTTGCGGCGCAACTTTGGGCAGAGGATGGACCCGAATTTCTTCGCGCGCAGCTGGAGCTCGGAGACAAGGCACTCCTGCTCCCTTATGCTGGGTACTTTCATCTCCTGCCGCGGCTTCTCACGAGCCTGCTCTCGCGCTTGCCGATCGCGCTGTTTCCGAGCGCAATCGCGCTGGCGACGTACGCGATTTGGGCTGCCATCTGTGCGAGCATCGCCAGCGACCGACTCGCTCACCTGATCCCAGCTCGCTCGCTTCGTCTGCTTACGGCGCTGCTCGTTTGTCTCGTCCCGAGCCTGCACGAGGTAGGGGGCAACGTTGCTTGCGTGCATCTCGCTCTGTTCGTGTCGCTCGGACTAGTCGCGCTCACCGATCCCAAGCGCGAGCTGCGCGCACTCGACTTGGTTTGGGTCTTTGTGTGCGCCGCGACTGAAGGCGCAGCGTTCATGATGGCTTTTGCATTTGTCGCGCGTGCTTGGGCGCGTGAAGGCAAGTTAGCGCTGCGCCCAAACCGCGACTACTACGCGGCGTTCATACTTGTCGTGTGCGCGGCGTTGACTGTGTTTTTGCTGCGCGACAAGGGTGCTGGTTCTCGCCATCACATCGCACCAGGTGTTGTCATCGAGACCATTTATCGTGTGGTGTTAGACCGCTTTTTTCTCACCCCTTGGTTGAGCCCGCGTTGGCTCCTCATCGTTGGCTCGTCGCTAGCTCTCATGACCTGTGCGTCGCTCGCGTTCATGGCATTGGTCCTGTTCGCATTGCGACGACGCTCGGATCTGCGGGCCGCACCGCTCTTGTCCGTGATTGCCTCAGTCGTCGGCCTTTACGTCGTTACTTGGTTCGTGAGGCCTGGCGCTATTGAGATTTTTCGCAACGTCGATATTGCCGCCGCCGAACCCATGCACCGCTACAGCTTCGTGAGCTATCCGTTCGCAATAGTGCTCACAATGACTGCGCTGTCGGCATTCAATCGGACATGGACACTGCTGTTTGCAATCATCAACGCAGCTGGCGCGGCGACTTATTTTTTATCCCAAAGCTCGACGCGCCAGAGTGGGGACCAATCGCTCACCAGATTCAGGCAGCGGGCCCAGAGGATGAAGTGGTCGTCACAGGAAGTCCTACGGGCTGGGGGTTCACTTACCACGGTCGCTGGCGCGCAGTAACGGCTAAGCCTTGAACGCACTCGCGTCAGGCAGCCCCGTTGTGTCTGCGCCCATGGCGTGAAGCACGCCGGAATAAATTTTTGCTTCGTTGGTCTCGTGGTCACCAGGAAGTGGTGCGCCGGTGGCCGCATTGAAGCCATAACAAAGTGTCGTCGCGGGATCGACGCCGCCGAGCACTGTGTTTCCTTTGACCATGGGCGAAATCATGAGCACGCCATTGTTGAGATCGTGGCCACTCGAAAACACGGTGGCATTTGGTGGGCGCGTACGCGTGCGACCAAAATCCGTCGCCACGTAAATCAAGGTATGATCCCACATGCTGCTGCCGCCGTAAGGCTCGGCTTTCATCAGCGCGATCAGTTTGTCCACTACGCCCAAAATACGGCTCCACATGTACGCCTGCGTGGCGCGGTGATCATTGTGCGAGAAATCGAACGCAATCGGCGGATTGACGATGTCCGATCCAATCGTGAGGCCGTTGAAGCTCGGGCTGATCGACGCGGCGCACGAGACACCGTGTTTAAACAGCAAGAACGCAAGCGCGGCTTGCGCTTCAAACGGATCGCTACCGTGGCGAGGAAAGGCTTGCTGCAACTTGGCCGCATCTGGCGATGTAGCGATGCCAAACGCCTCGGTCGGAAACTGATCGTTCACGATGTTCAGCTTCTCGAGCAAGTTCGCTTGTTCGAGCGCCACACTTTGCGTGCGCTGCGCAAACCACCGCTGCAGACGAGGGCTCTTGGAAAAAGTCCGAGTGAAGATCGCTTCTGGATCGAGCGAGCGGTCACGTAGATCACGCGCGCGCTGAATGAGATCCTCAGGGAGCGGATCACTGACGCCGCGCGACGCACTCAGGCCGAGGTGCCACAGGGTTGGGTTTGCCACGGTGGCCCCAATCGCGAAGGTCGGAAGGCTTGCATCACGCCCACCCTCCTGAAAACCACCAGCCGCCATGTTCACAGCAGGCAGCGGCAACCCGGCGCCGAATTGTGCAGCCACTTGTTCTTGTAGCGTGCGGCCTTTGTTCGCATCATTGCCGGTCACCGAACGGTTCTGAGCGATCGGATGGTTGACGCTCGTATTGAGCGTGGTCGCAACCAACATGTCGTCTTTGTGCGCATTCACGAACGCGACCTGATTTGACGAATAAGGCAAAGGGATCTGACCGAGCTTCGTGCCAGACTGGGTCACCGCTCGAAACGCGCCGATCGTGCTCACGGCGCCGTCAGGAAAGGTGTTCAAGGTGGGTGCATTGGCACCGCATTCACTTGCACGCACGGCCAGAAACGAATCGACAATCGAACCACCGCCCATCGCACCCACAACCAGCAGCAACTTGGGCACGGCCGTTTGCGCATCGCTGCGAGTGCGCGGAGAAGCCGCGGAGAACTGCGGCGTGCGACAGGCAAGCAGATTGGCGAGTGGTGCAGCACCTAGCATGGGCGCCGCAGACAAAATCTTGAGCACATCGCGACGAGTCCAAGGTTTGTTCACGATGGTCTCCTTTCAGTAAAACAAAAATTCGGAAGTGGAGAGAACGGCAAAACAAGCAAGCGCAGCCCTAGTGCGAACCGGCACGTCCGTCGCGAGCCCAAGCACGTGTGCAACCTCTGCCTCAGTCGGCGACCTCTGAAGGGCGCGCTGATACAACAGCGTCACGCTGGCAGCGTCGGCCTTGCCAGACTGGAAGATCTTAGCGCTGTTTGGCGTATCGAAGTCGAGCGCCACACGTTTCTGACACGCCGAGATCACAATACGTTCGACCACGAGCGGCGTGGACGGCCCAGTCTCCTTCCAGCCTTCATAGAGCCCGGTACCGTAAGGGTCGCTGCCGCCGAGCGACACGCGATGCACATCACCCGAACAAGGATAGGCATCGAGCTCGAGGCACACTTCATCAACACTCAGATCGAGCGACTGCGCCAAATCCGCGTTGAAGCGCTCGGCCCGCTTAAAACGAACATTGGCACGCGCAGACGCCTTGAGCGCGCCCTCGGTTTCTTCGAGTACGGGCGGCTCTGCGGGTGTCTCCGTCTTCGTTGATGAGGAGGAAGACGACGCCTTGCAGGCAACGAGCAAGACAAGAAGGATGTGTTCAAGGCGCACCGTAGGCCTCCGTGCGAATGAAGTCATGAAGCATGGCCCGCACGCGGTAATTTTGGGCACCTTTGAGATTCTGCCATAGCGAAGTGAACGTGGCGTCGTCTTCTGCGCGCGGTGTTTCGCCGAGCAGCCACTGCCAGTAGTCACGCACCACATTCATCGCAAACGCATCGCTATTTGCGGCAACAGTGGCCCACTCGCGCAGGTTCGCTACGGGCTGCCCTAGGATGACGCCATTCTCTGGCGTGTTCGCCAGCGAGGGCGTTTGTGCGACCAAATCAGGGAAGCCGAGCTCGATGCGATTGGCAACGTAGCGGTTCTCGTAGTTGTTGCCGCCAGTGAGTCCATTGTAGTTACGAAACACGTAGGTCAGCGGGTCGAGGGTCGAGTGGCAGGCAGCGCAGGTCGTTTGCGTCACGCCCTTTCCGTCATAGTCCACGGGCTCGCCGGCCACCGGCATGAGGCCCTCTTGTTTGGCAATGTCGAGGCCCAGGTAGGCGCGATACGTCTGCGCTGCGATGTTTCTTGGAAGGGCCGTGAACATCACAAAATAGGAGAGCATCCACCCGCTCGTGATGTTGCCAGCGCGTTTGTCCTTGGCGACGAACTGAATCGGCAGCGTTTCCACTGACGAGTAGCGCGTGGGATTGGTTTGCCGCTGCACATAGAAGTCAGCAAGCAGCACATCGCGTACATCGTGGTCACCGATGTGCGACCACGTGAACAGTGCGTAGTCATCGTCATAGTCGGCGAGTGGGATGTCTCCCGTCTCCTCAGGCCCTGCTTTCAGTGACCCGACGGGACGAATCTTCACATTGGCCATTTGCCAAAGCTGGCCGTTCTTGCCGATCCAGAACTCACTGCCGAGACAAGCGTCGAGCTGACTATCGAGCTCTTCCACGGCATCACTGCGCGCTGCAAAGGCTTCGAGTTGCTCAAAGGTTGGCGAATGACCGCAAAAATCGAGCATGACGCGCTTGTACGCAAAACGCAGATCATACTCGCAGGCTTTGTATTGCGGATTGGCCTTTCCGGCGCAGGTCAAATCACGCGGAAAGTCTTTGCCATCAGACGGGTTCGAACCGAGGGTGAGCTCCACGCCATTCGCAATACCATCACCATCCGAATCAGCAGCTTCCGCGGCTGATAACGCCAGCGGGAGCGCAGCGGCGAAATCGCCGTCACTCAATGGACGCGGCGCACCCGGCAGAATTCCGGCTTCCACGGCCGCGCCAAACAGGTTTCTCGACGGGACTGAGCTATGACAAAAGTTACAAGAGATGCCCGACCCTCGGCAGACGGGCGCATCGGGATATTGCTCGCAGAATAGGGCCGGCGCCGGTGGTTTGGCGTCGGCCAAACCGGCGAAAGACACCCACACGAGCGCACACAGGTAGTAGCGCATGGACCTCATAACCCAGGTTAGCTCGGAAAGTTCCGCGGCGCCCGTTTTGACTAGTCATTCTCGGCATGCCATGGGGCGCGGCCTATGGGTCTTTCTTGCGGTATCGTAGGCCTCCCGAACGTCGGCAAATCAACGCTGTTCAACGCGCTCACCTCAGCGGGCGCGCTCGCAGCCAACTACCCTTTCGCGACCATCGAGCCGAACAAAGGCATCGTGCCGGTTCCAGATGAGCGACTCGGGCTGATCAACAAGTACCAGCCGACCGAGAAGATTATCCCAGCACCGCTCGAGATCTTGGACATCGCCGGTCTCGTCAAAGGCGCGTCCAAAGGTGAAGGCCTTGGCAATCAGTTCCTCGGCCACATCAAAGACACGGACGCGACGCTGCATCTGTGCCGCTGCTTCAAGAAGGGCGACGTCGTGCACGTCGAAGGGTCGGTCGACCCCATCCGTGACATTGAGATCATCAACATCGAGCTCATGCTCGCTGATCTGAGCACGGTGGAAAAACGCCTGGCTAAATCCGAGAAACAATATCGCACCGGCGATAAATCCCTCGCCGCTTCGGTAGAAGGCGCGCTGAAGATCAAAGAAGGCCTAGGTAAAGGCATCCCCGCCCGCGCTATTGCGCTCAATGATCCAGAGCGTGATGCGCTCAAGGACCTGCACCTCATCACCATGAAACCCGTGCTCTACGTTTGTAACGTAGGCGAAGAAGATTTGGTGAGTGGCAATGAGCATGTGGAAAAAGTGCGTGCCCATGCGGCCAAAGAAGGCGCGCAGGTTGTCGTGATTTGCGCCGAGCTCGAAGCACAAATCTCGGAGATGCCCGAGGCGGATCGCCCGGCGTTTCTGAGCGACGCCGGCCTCAAAGAACCCGGCCTTCATTCGCTGGCTCGCAGCGCGTTCAAGCTGCTCGGCTTGCAAACTTACTTCACCGCAGGTCCAAAAGAGATTCGCGCGTGGACGATTCCGCGCGAGTGCAAAGCGCCGCAAGCGGCCGGCGTCATCCACACGGACTTCGAGCGCGGCTTCATCCGTGCTGAAGTATACAGCGTCGAAGATTTGGTCCGTCTTGGCAGCGAAGCAGAAGTGAAAGCCAAAGGTCTGCTCCGCAGTGAAGGCAAAGAATACGTCATGCGCGATGGTGACATCGTGCACTTCAGGTTCAACGTATGAACAATTTGGAAAGACTCGCGCAGCTCAACGCGGCAGCAGAGCTCGGCGGCGGCAAGGACAAGATCGCCAAACAACACGAAGCAGGAAAGCTCACTGCGCGTGAACGCATCGACCTGCTGCTCGATCCGGGCTCGTTCGTGGAGCTCGATAAGTTCAAGGTCCACCGCTGTAACGACTTTGGCATTGGCGACAAAAAGATCCCAGGCGATGGTGTGGTGACGGGTTATGGCACCATCGACGGTCGCCAGACGTTCGTCTTCGCGCAGGACTTCACGGTGTTCGGCGGCTCGCTCTCGCAAGCGCACGCCGAAAAGATTGTGAAGATCATGGATCTGGCCATGAAAACCGGCGCTCCGATCATTGGCCTCAACGACGCAGGCGGGGCGCGGATTCAAGAAGGTGTCATGTCGCTCGCAGGCTACGGCGACATCTTCTTGCGCAATACCCTCGCCAGCGGCGTGGTTCCGCAAATCTCCGCCATCCTGGGCCCGTGTGCAGGCGGCGCCGTGTATTCGCCGGCGCTCACCGACTTCATCTTCATGACCAAAGACACGTCGTACATGTTCATCACTGGACCTGACGTGATCAAAGCTGTGACGCACGAAGAAGTGAGCAAAGAAACGCTTGGCGGCGCCGTCACGCACAACGAAACGAGCGGCGTGGCGCACTTCCTTGGCAAGAGCGAAGCAGAAACGCTCGACGCCATTCGCACGCTCATGTCCTTCTTGCCGCAAAACAACGCTGAGCAGCCGCCAGTGCGCGCGAGCAAGGACAGCCCGACGCGTGAGACGCCGGAAATCGGCAAGATCATTCCTGACAATCCGAACAAGCCCTACGATTGCCGTGACGTGATTCGGTCCGTTGTTGATGATGGCGACCTCTTCGAGGTGCATGAGCACTACGCCCAAAACATCGTGGTGTGCTTCGCACGCATGGATGGACGCCCCGTAGGCATCGTGGCGAATCAGCCAAACGTGCTCGCGGGTTGCCTGGACATCAACGCGTCCATCAAAGCCGCACGCTTCGTGCGCTTCTGCGATTGTTTCAACATTCCGCTGCTCACCTTCGAGGACGTGCCTGGCTTCTTGCCCGGCACCAACCAAGAGTATGGTGGCATCATCAAACACGGCGCCAAGCTACTCTACGCCTACAGCGAAGCCACCGTTCCCAAGATCACCGTGATCACGCGCAAAGCTTACGGCGGCGCGTATGTCGTCATGAACTCGCGCCACGTGCGAGCGGACTTGATGCTCGCGCTGCCAAGTGCAGAAATCGCGGTCATGGGTCCAGAAGGCGCGGTGAACATCATCTTCCGCGCTGAGTTGCAGAAGGCCGCAGATCAAACGGCCGAGCGCAAACGGCTCATCGACAACTATCGCGAGAAGTTCGCTAACCCCTTCAAAGCGGCAGAAGACGGCTTCGTCGATGAAGTGATCGAACCCGCGCTCTTGCGCAAACGCCTCACGGCGGCGCTGCGCATGCTCAAAGACAAGCGCGACACCAACCCACCAAAAAAACACGGCAACATTCCGCTCTAAGCCGGGTACCCTTGGGTGATGCGATCCTTCACCACCAAAGCCGGCCACCTTCGCTTCGGCTATCTGCCCGGAATATCGCTCACCGTGATAGACGGTGATTCCAGCCTCGAAGAATGGAAAGAGATGCTGGCGCTCGCCAGGGCCGAAGACGATGCCGGCAGCAAAGTGGTTCTCATCTGGGTGAAGAGCGGCGAGATTAGCGCTGAGCATCGCCGTGCCGCCGCAGAGGACCAAGCCGCTCACGCAAGCAAACCACCTTTGGGCGTGGCCCTCATCACGGGTTCGATTGTGATTCGCGGCGCGATGACGGCGTACGGCTGGCTCATCAAACAGCAGTTTCCAACACGCGCCTTTGCACCAGCCGAGATCTCGGAAGCGATGACTTGGCTCGGTACGCTTGGCAAGTTTGACGGCCCAGCGGCGCTCACGCTGCTAGAGACGCTCAAAGAACGAGGAACGTGACGCGTTAAACCTAGACGGAACTGCTAGGCTATAACTCCATTCGGCGCAGTGGCGCTGGCGCCGGAACTGGTGTTGCTCCGGAGCTATCATGCGAACCACCAAAAGGATCGCGAAGCCCGGGTGTTGGCGTGTACGACATCGCGTAAGGTTCGCCAGGGGTGCGAGTCGGATTGCGCAGGTCGATCACCTGTAACAACGACGCCATCATCTCCGTGAGCTGGGGTTCAGGCACCCCAGCCGTACGTAACAACCCTTCCACACCTGCCGTGAAAGCCGCACGCGTCGTCACCCCAGCCATCGCTGCAGTGACTTGCTCCCGTGTGATGGTCCGGACAGTGCCTACATCACCCACAACGGCGTGCGTCGTAATACGAATACCGCCGCTACGCATGGCTGCAAGCGCCTCCGCCATGCCTCCGCTCATGGGTGCTGCACTCGGGGGCGTGCGCGTGACGGAGGGCGGGGTCAACGACCCACCAGGCGAAGTGGGCGGCGGTGTGGCGAAACGCGCTGGTGCACGGCCTGCCGTTCCCTCCGGGCTGACAACACGTGCCGGCTCACCAGACCCGGCCCTAGACCGAGGCGGCGGTGTTGTGGCTGCGTCAGAAGGCGCCGCCGTGGTGGAAGGTGTAGGGGCAACAACTGGACCGCCTGAGCGCACTTCTGTTCCCATCTGCAAACTGTACCCGCGATGGACGGAATTCACACGGGCAAATGTCGAAGTTACGGCGCGCTCACCATGGCTGTTGCATGCCCTATTCAGCGCTGCTAACGCGCGCCCGGGCGTCACTGCCTGGAGGCTTTTGTGTTCAAGCGCGTCCTCATTGCCAACCGCGGCGAAATTGCGGTTCGAATTGCACGTACGCTGAGGGAGATGGGCATCAGCCCCGTCACCGTTTGCTCAGAAGTCGATCGCCACGCGCTGCACGTTCGCATGTGCGACGCGGCAGTAGAGATTGGGCCTGCGCCGTCGCGCGAGAGTTACCTCGTCACGAGCAAGATCATCGCCGCAGCCAAACAACTAGGCGCCGAAGCGATCCACCCGGGTTACGGCTTTCTCAGCGAAAAACCCGAGCTTGCGAACGCGTGCAAAAAGGCCGGCATCGTTCTGATTGGTCCCCCAGAAGAAGCCATCATTGCCATGGGGAGCAAA
>JBIKMD010001082.1:0-2583 GCA_044359465.1 Myxococcota bacterium | reverse complement strand
CACCGCTTCGTCGAGGCAATTGCGTGAAGCGGCGTTAGGCGAAGAAGCACTGGGAGACATTGCGGCGGAGCTTGCGTACTCCAAGCTGAACGAAGGGAGTGACCTTACAGGTGTTGCTGCGCGTTTGGCCTTGGCGCTGGGCTTCGACACCACCGCGATGCTTGCGGCGGTCGCTCGGCAGCCCTCACTCATTGAGCGCATCGTTCGTCTTGCGCAGCACCCTCAGTTGCAGGTGGTCAAGACGCGCGGCATCACCCGAACTCGGCAAACAGAACGCGCAGAGGGCCTCTGGCGCGAGTTGCTCGCAGGGCTTGCGTCGCTCGGCGCAGATTCTCGGCCGCTGATCATCTGGGTTGCGCCTCTGTGGACGGCAGATTTGGTCACGCCCTACGTGCGCGAGGTGCGACCGCTGCTCTCGAAGTGGGCACGTAACAACGCAGCGTTAGAGAACCTCGGTGAGCTCGTCGAGCGCGGCGATGATGATGCCGCTTATTTATGTGCGAATCTTCTTACATTGATGGACCGCGAGGTACGGGACGAGCGTGAAAGCTCGGATGAAACGGTGGGTGTGTTCACGCTGCAAGATGGCCGCGGCGAGCGCATGGCGAAAGTGATTGATTGTGCGCGTCTCGAAGCAAACGCCATCGATCCCCGCGTGGGAGACATCGCCAAACTGTCAGGGGAGGCGCCACTCGTGTTGTTGCTCAATGAAGCAGATCCAGACATTGGCTACGCCTTCTCGCGCTTGTTGACTGAGGTTAGTGCTGAGTTTCTCGCGATCAGCGTGTGCGCCAACGCCATGGGAGCGTCAGGTCTGCAAGCCTTCGTCGCAGGAGCGAGCGCGGCACACTCGGTCAGCGGCACCTTCGTTTTTGCTGCGCCCGCGCCTGGCGGTGACCACTTGCGACCGTTGGCCCTGCCAGATCTCAGCTACCTCGAGCTCTTTGGCGCATTCGATGCCGATGCCGCTTTCGAAGAGCACCGCGTACAGCAAGATGCATTCGCGGCAGCGCTTTGGCGCGGCGACCTGCCGCAGACCTCCGTTTCGCAACGCTTTTGGATCGATGCGGCGAGTGATGCCGACTATTTGCCGTCCAAACGCGCGCACATTGCCGACGCCATTGCCCATTGGCGGGCATTCCTTGGCGTCGACGCGCCCGTGGCTGAAGCCCAAGCGGGCCCGCGCGAGGATGCGTTGGAACCTCCGCCAGAGCTGCCGCCCGAGCGACCCAAACGTGGTCTTGCGCCTGGGAATCCTCGTGACATGCCGAGCGGGACTTTTCGCTTTCGGGTCTAATGCGGGTATAATCCCCACATGTTTCGAATTGCGATTTTTGCCCTGTTTTCTCTGGTCGCGAGCGCCGCGCAGGCGAAGTCCGTCTATCTCAATAACGTCAACATCGACTCGCTCACCGCGCAGAAATTCGAGAACTGCACGGTGGAGATTGACGCCAAAGGCAACGTCTACATCACCGCCAAAGGTTATCGCGTCGAAGTGGCAGGTACGCCCGCAACACCGCCGCCTCGCCCCACCACAAAACGTTATTGGCTCGTGACGGAAAAGCCCGGGCGCGGTTTGGATGAGTGGGAGATCGAAGTGTTCATCAACAACCAGTTCATCAAAAAGATCCAATCAAAGGACGAACAGGTCTACTTGGAGATCACCAAACATTTTCAATTGGGCACCAACAACGTGCTGATGGTTGCTAAGAAGAAGATCGAAGGTGAGGCGCGCAAGAGCACGTCGGCGGCGCACTATAGCCGCGTTATCATTGGCGAAGGCGAGATGGCCAAAGACACTATCGTCATTGAGAAACAGTTGATCGACTATAGGCGCAACGCGTCGGAGCTCGGTAATTTCGCTGATACCTTCCCCATCGAGCTGAAGTGAGCGTTCAGCCATGACGTTCATGCATGCGCAAGAGCACCGAAAGCTGCCCATCGATCCGCAGAGCATCGTGTTCGTGGCGAGTAGCTTCAACCAGATTAGTCTGGCGGTGCCCGGGCACAGCGCCGAGCCCGCGCAAGCCTTCGTCGTTGGTCACAAGACGCAGCGCGGACAGTTCAATGTTTACGTTTACATTTTGCTGACGCAGACCAATACGCCAGTGGTTTACGTGCGAAGTGGACCGCCTGTGGCGCCTGCCGAGTACCCAAGCATCCAGGCCGACGCCCATGGTTTTTGCGAAAGTATGGGCTTCTTGCTCGATGATCTGGGTATGCAAAGTTCGACGCCTGAGCGGCGACAAACGCTGCTCGAGAGCTTTGTGTTTCTCAAAGAGAATCCGATGGCGGGCATCGCCGTCCAGGATCACATGCTAGAGGAAGTAGCAGCGGAAGAGCTCAGGCCGGCCGATCTGCTCGTGAACTTGGAAGCGATGAGCACTGAGCAAAAGCTTGCGTGGGCGCGGTTTCTTGCGTCCTTCTGACTTGGTGATGATCTGCGTTTCTACTTTGGAGTGTCGATGAACAAGTTTCTGCCGATTCTGCTTTTGCTCAGCGCCTGCGCGCGGGAAATCACCGAGCGCGAAGCAGTGGATGCTCGTATCCAATTCGACCTCGGCGTTGAACAACTCAGCAAGG
>JBIKMD010001081.1:0-2585 GCA_044359465.1 Myxococcota bacterium | reverse complement strand
CACTTTTTAGGATCTAGGATTTTGGACGCAGCCCTCAGCACGCTGCGAGCTTCGGGTGTGCCAACACTGTCCTATACCTTGGCTACGCCCGCGGTCGCGATGCCTGATCTCGATGGTGCCACCGAGGTAGTCGTGCTCGGTGATTCCGCCGGTGGAATCGGAGTCATCGCGAATCTCGATCGTATTACGGATACTTTGAAGTCGACCAATCTGCTGTGTGTGGGCCAGCCGAGTTGTCCCCTGGTTGTTCATGGCGTGATTGACGCCGCCGTTGGCCCCTCTTTTGATCGCCTAGATTTTTCCGATTCGGTTCACGCTGATGTGGGTGCGCCTACTTACGCTGATGCCTTGATCCTGGGAGAAGCGCAGGCCGCCATGCGCAGCGCCCCCATCACTGACCAAAGCTGTTTGACCTGGCATGCGCAAAACGCGCCGGATACTGCGTACCAATGCAGCGATGTGACGCACATTCTACGGCACCATGTGACTACGCCGTTCTTCGTCCGCATGGCCTTGCTCGATCAACTCATCTCAAAGAACTACGTTGACGCTCGCTTTCGTGATCCGGTGCTCGATGCACCAGATGAAACGATGTCTCTCAGCTCTTTCGCCGTGCGTACGTACTTAGAGCTCAAGGCTTTCGACACGCTCGCTTCCACTGCAGAAGAGGGGAGTGCGTTCACCAAGGCGCCTGGTGTTTTTGCTCCCTTGTGTACGAAACATGACACGATCAACGACGACACAGAAACTTACGATACAGTGATCACCAAACAATCGGGTGCGACCTATCGTTTGATGGACGTGTTCAACGCGTGGAGAACGAACATCGTTGGCGAGAAGAACGTGCTCGATGGTCTTCAAGAGAGCTCCACCTGCCCGTAGTTTGCAGGGGCTCTCGCCCAGGTGCTCAGGTGTCGCGCGTGAGAATGAACATCAAGAACGAGAAGAGCGCGAGCAACGAGACAATTTCGATCCAATTGAACTTGCCATCGTCTTCGATGGCACGCGAGAGGATCGAATAGGTCGGATAGATGAAGAGCACCGAGAGCGTTGTCGCAAGGTTGATAGGGATGGTGGTGTGATCGAGCACACCAATCCAGTTGAAGCCTGCGATCATCAAGCAGCAGATCGCCATCACGTTGAATAAGTTTTGTGTCAGCCCACCGAAGGTGTTGGAAAGCGCAATGAGCGGCTGCTTCTGCATATGTGCGTTGGCCACAATCACATAAGTCGGCACGCCCGCGATCAGCGCCAGAATCAATGCGACAGTCATTGTGGAAAGGCCGGGGAAGGACTTGACGATGAAGTCACCGACATCGCTCATCGCGTGCCCGCCAAGAAAGGACCCAAGCACACCAAGAAGTAGCAACCCGGCGACACCAGGCAGCGTCTTGGGCGTGCCTGCGTGGCCCTCGTCTTGCGCGTTTTGTGCCGTGCTTGTTGCAGGGGTCTGCTTGGGTTTTGTTTCCTCGGCCTCTGCTTTGCTGTTCTTCACCAAGGTCACGAGAAAGGTCATGAACACAAGGAAAAGCGAGCCGCCAACGAACGCCAATTCGGGCGCGCCAATCGACGTGATTGGGCTATCAAATTCGCGCAGGCAGATCATGGTGCCCGCCAACGCGAGGCACAGGCCTCCGCCGAAGGAGAGCAGGTCGGTTCCAGCGCGCACGATCGGTGCGGGGATAGAAGCGGCGCCGCGATCTTTTGGGAGTAGGAGCGCGTAGAGCGCAAAGACCATGGAGTTCGTGTAGACGCTCATGAGCGCGATGACAAAAGCCATGGCGGGATTGTCGACCACGAAGAAGCCGAGAAGCGCGATCTCCGGCACGTTGGAGACGACCGCTGCGATGGTGCCGCCAACGAATTTGTTCCAGCCAAAGAGCACGCTCATGCCCTCGACCGAGACGATCAATGCCTCGCACGAGCCTCCTATGAGCGCGAGGCCTGCAACAACCTCCAAGCTTGCACCGAGCAGGCCCTCGAGGTGCGCGAAGTGAAGGATGCCTGCGAGCACTATCCCGGCGGCCAGGACGTATCCCCAAATTGGCATCTTGAATGGGACGGGGGCGGCGGATGCGGCGTCACTCATGAGCGTAGAATCCGTTCGAACGCCACATGAATGCAAGTAGGCCATTGACGGTGTCGTCAGTGGCGCGCCCGACGCCCTGCGTCGATTCCCCTCACTCGTGTGCGCAGCATTCGCGGCCGGTGATTTTGTTTTCGAAGCGTGAACCCGCTCACAGGCAGCGAAGAAAAAGCTAGCGCTCCGTTTCCAAGCGGTAACCAATGCCGCGCACCGTGGCGATGCGTTCGCTTCCAATCTTCTTTCGCAAACGCGAGAAGTGCACATCGAGCGTACGCTGCTCGGCATCGTCACGGTCTAGGACATGCTCCGTGAGCCAATCGCGAGAGACCGCTACCCCGGGACGCTTCGCCAATGCTGCCAGCAGATCGAACTCCACGCGCGTGAGGTCAACGGCAGTGTCGTCCACATGAACGGTACGGGCATCGGTATCGATCTTGAGCCCTCGCACGCCCATCGTCGAGCGGCGGCGGAGTCGGGTTTGGACGCGCGCGAGAAGCTC
>JBIKMD010001080.1:0-2586 GCA_044359465.1 Myxococcota bacterium | reverse complement strand
AACTACGAAAGTGCCTACAACGCGATCATGGCATCGCTGAACGACCAGTGGCTCACGCTCGCGTCGTTGCGCCTGCCAAGTGGCAAGGCTCTTTGGAAGTCTCGTGAAAGATCCTACGGCGCTTGGACCTGCATTGCCCAGGCACAAAGTGACTACGACCTCATCATCACCAACGCGCCCATTTTGTACGACACGGTCAACGCGCCGACGATCATGCGAGAAGTGCGAAGCCTCGCCATTGGCGGCTACTCGGGCGACCATCCCAAACGCGATCATCTGCGACAGGGCGTAGTTCTTCTCTCCACGTTTCGACTGCTCGGAGATGTTCCAGAGTTTAGCGAACCAGGAGTGGGCTCGCTGTCTACGGACGCTCGGTATGCATTGCTCGGACGCTTTGTCTTGGCCCACGAGATGGTCCACGCCTTGGTTCTTACGCCGGACTTTTTCGATCATCCGCTCTCTTGTTTAATGCAAGGAACAATCAGCTCCGGTTGGGTCGCGCACGATCGCCTATTGCGCGAGAACCCAGGGTTCTGTCCGAAATGCGAACCATGGCGACGCGCCTACGGCACATACCTGGACGCTGAACAGCTGTTTGACGACGGGCGTTGGAATGAAGGACTGGACGCGTACCATCGAGTATTGAAAGAAACCCCCAAAGCTGTCTCCGGTACATCGAACTACTTCGCCATACGTTTTTTTAAGCATGTTAGCGACCGGATCGCCGCTGCCAGTCGCAATGGGTTCAAGCCAACCAAAGAGGTCGCCACAAATCTCATGCAGGCGACAAAACAATGGATGGGCGCGCAACAGACCGGATCGTCGGCGAGTCAACCTGTTGAGCGTCTTCGGCAGATCGACGTTGCTCGGCATGAAAAAGGTCTGGACGTTCAGTTCCGTTTTACGACAGGCGACACGACGATTCGGTGCCGCTTCTCGGCGAAGGCGGAGCAGGCGTTGAGCGCGGACCCAAAGCTCACGAAGCGCAACGTTACGCCTACCGTTTGCGAAACCCCCGACTCAGAGTTGTTGCCGATCACGATTGGCGACCTGGCTTTTGACGGTGGCGGGGTTGTCAGACTGCGGTGCGTGCAGAAGAGCAGCGGCGAGGTCACGATCTACAAAGGCGATCCTGTTCGCTCATCGGTCCCGCTCGAAACGACGTGTCACACGTATGCTCAGCTGTTGAACGAGCTTTTTGTGGACAAGCGACGGACGGTGTACGGCGGTAATGGTTCCTCGGGGGAGCCGAACGCGCTCGTCCAGTTCCTCGTGCAAACGGCGGCGAGCGCCCTCCAAGCGGCAACCCATCGCTGACCGCTCTTTGCGCTTTTAGCGGCCAGTTTCTGCAGAACCACCGGATCGGATCGTTAGCTGTCAGCATGGGCGTTCATGGAGGCAGGCCGGGGTCGTCGGCTGGCCCTTCGGTATGGAGTGCGAACCTCGGCTCACTTTGCTGCTCGGTCTGTGCGCGGCGATGGGACGGCGGCGGGCTTTACCTGGAGGTGACACCGACAGGTCGCACTTACTGGCGGCTCAAATAACGTTGCGGCGACAACTCCCCGAGGCCAGGCACGAAGCCGCTTCGCGTATCTCGGCAAGGACAACATTTCGGGGACGGCTTCGGATTTCCTGAGCCGTAAGGATGGCGGAGGAGGAGGGATTCGAACCCCCGGACAGCTTTCACCATCAACGGTTTTCAAGACCGCCGCCTTAAACCGCTCGGCCACTCCTCCGACGGGGTGAAACGCTAGCATCCTCCGGCGTCTACACGCAACCGGGGGTCGCCGATCGTCAGGCGCGGTGGAAAACAACTTAAAGCAGGGCGGCGTTGGCGCGCGCAGCCAGGGTGGTTTCACCAAGCGCAGCGAAGCGCGCGGCGAGCGCTGCAGCAATGCTGGCACGAATCGAAGCGGGCGCAGAGGCGAGGCGAACCCCGAGTTGATCCAGCGCTTGCGGCCTGCCGGTGGAGACAATCAATTCCAGCGCCGCCGAGAACGCCGCGACATCACTCACGCCCGCAGCAATCTGCTCGGCGATGGCGCGCGCTGCAGCTCGGCCGATGCTCAGCGGATGCGAGATGTAGTGATAGGCGCGCGCCGCTGTTAGCCAATGCGCCGCTGCCGAAGCCGTACAGCGCGTGATCGTTCCTTCGAAACCATCGACCGTTGGAAGCTGATACCCGCCTCCCGCTCTGACGGTGACACCAAGGACGCGAGCCATACCTCGCACGAAGTCGTAGCCCGTTTCACCATAACCAGTGTTGCAACCGTGTAGCTCAAGCGTAGCGTCGGCAGCGAAGTACGGACGCGAGCTCGCAAGGATAGCATCCACCGACTCTCGCTCCGCCGTAGACGCGCGCAATTCTCTGACGAAGCGTGGAGCGCCCGTAGCGGGATCGCTCAGGACACGCAGAATGTCTGGTCCAAACTCGTGCGCACCCGGATACCCGTGATCAACAATCACCAAGCGATGAATGGACCCGACCGGTTGCGAGCGAATGAAGGCAACGAACGAAGCAAAGGACTCCACTACGGTTTCAGGTCAGCGAAGGGAAGCGGCCCAAGGTCTAGGGCGCTCGATCCT
>JBIKMD010001078.1:0-2587 GCA_044359465.1 Myxococcota bacterium | reverse complement strand
AGATGCAGCGATTGAGAACTTGGTTTCGTCGATCAAGCTCTCGCGCTCTGGCCTCGGTTCGCCCGAGAAGCCTGTAGGGTCGTTCTTGTTTTCCGGGCCGACTGGCGTTGGTAAGACGGAGCTCGCCAAACAATTGGCGAAGGTGCTTGGTATCGAGTTCCTGCGTTTCGACATGAGCGAGTACATGGAGAAGCACACGGTGTCTCGTCTGATCGGCGCGCCGCCCGGTTATGTCGGCTTCGATCAGGGAGGCATGCTCACCGATGCCATTCGCAAGACGCCGCATGCGGTGCTCGTGCTCGATGAAATCGAAAAAGCGCATCCTGACGTGTTCAACATCTTGCTGCAGGTGATGGACCACGCCACCTTGACGGACAATAACGGACGCAAGGCAGACTTCCGCAACATCATCATCGTGATGACCACCAACGCCGGTGCGCAAGAGCTGACGCGTGAGTCGCTGGGCTTTGGTTCGCAGGTCGTTGCAAAAAAGGACAAGGCCGCCATCGAGCGCACTTTCAGCCCAGAGTTTCGTAACCGATTGGACGGTTGGATTACCTTTGGCGCTCTTGCTCCGGCCACAATCGACAAGGTCGTCGATAAGTTCGTGCGTGAGCTCGTGGCTCAGCTGGGTGCCAAGAATGTGAAGCTCGAGCTCAACGAAGAAGCCCGCGTCTGGTTGCGAGACAAGGGGTATGACAAGCTCTACGGCGCGCGCCCCATGCGCCGCGTGATTCAAAATGAGCTCAAACGACCGCTTGCGGACGCCATTTTGTTTGGGGCGTTGAACAACGGTGGCAAAGCGACCGTGACGCTCGGCAAAGACAGTGCCGGGGAGCCGAAGCTGGTCATCAACTATGAATCTGCGCCTCCAAGACCGGCGGAAGTAGTGCTCGAAGAAGTGGAATGAGCAACGGCGCGCCTCCTGACCTTCCTATCATCATTCAATCATCAGTCGGGACGTAGGGCGGGATCGTGAGTCCATGTTTTGTGCGACTCGTTCATCGCCGCGAGCTCTAAGACCGCCGCCGCAAGGCGCTCGATGTCGATGGGCTTGGACTGATGCGCTTGGAATCCAGCGGAGAGTGCGCGCCGCCTATCTTCGTCGCTAGCGAGCGCGGTGAGTGCAAGTGCGGGCGTTTGACCTCCCCGCGTTCTGCCTAACGCACGCACACGGCGAATGAAGGAATACCCATCTTGAACTGGCATGGCGATGTCGGACACAATGACCGTTGGTCTGAAGCTTGACACTACGACCAGCGCTTCGTCGGCCGATGTTGCCACGACCACTTTGGCTCCACGATTGGTGAGCATTTCCGACACCACGGAATGGGTCTCTGTGTCGTCGTCTACGAGCAGCACGCGAATGCCCTTGAGCATCCGGTCGCTGGACCGTCGGAGTGTCCCAGGTTCGCGCGCCGGTGGCAGGACATCGCCAGACTCACTCTCTAGATCGTCGCTGACACCCGATACGAGGGGCAAGGTGATGAGAAAGGTGGAGCCTTTGCCAATGCCAGCGCTTTCTGCGCGAATGCTGCCGCCATGGTGCTCTAGGATATGGCGCGCGATAGCGAGTCCGAGACCAAGGCCGCCCGTGCTCCTCGTGTTCGAGCTGTCGGCTTGAGAGAAGCGGCCAAACACATTGGGCAGGAACTCGGCGCCAATACCCATGCCTGTGTCCGCCACGCTGAGATGTGCGTAACCTTCGAGACACACCAAATCGACGGAGACGCGGCCGCCCTTTGGCGTGAACTTCACCGCATTGGTCAACAGGTTAGACACGACCTGTTCGAGGCGCGCTGCGTCGCCTGCGACGATGCCTTTGCCATGATTCGACGTGAGGTCCAGCGTGAGCCCCTTGGCCTCTGCCGCTAAACGAATACTGCCTACTGCGGCGCTCACCACCTCGCCAAGGTCGACCGCATGCAGCTCCATCTTGAGCTTCCCGGTGACGATCCGCGACACGTCGAGCAGATCGTCAATCAATTGGACCAGCGTCTTTACGCCGCGCTGTATGGCCTCGCTCGTCTTTTTGATCTTTTCATGGGGGATGTCAGGGCGCGACAAATTTTGGGCGTTGAGCAGCATGCTCGAGAGGGGCGTGCGTAGCTCATGTGACAACGTAGCAAGAAACTGATCCTTGGCGATGTTGGATTGTACGGCTGCTGTTTTGTCACGCTCCGCGTCGGTGACGTGGTGTTTGAGCATGTCGATGTCGACCAGCGAAAGAATCGCCCCTTCGATTCGATTGTCGATCGATTTGTAGGGCCTAATCTGCATGCGGTACCACCGGCCATTGCGGTCCTGGACTTCTTCTTCGCGCATGACGAGCGATTCAATCACTTCGCCGATTTGCTCGTCGAGGTTTGCGACGTTGATGTTGGGTCTGATGTCGTCGAACGCACGTCCAATATCAGCTACCACGACGTTCATGATGCTGCGTGCCATGGGGGTGAAACGACGAATGCGGTGCTGGCGATCCAGGATGATAATCGGGATCTCCACCGTAGAGAGCAGGTTGACGAGATCGCTGTTCACTTGCCCAATTTCTTGGTTGCGACTGTTCAGCTCGTCGTTGACGGTGGTC
>JBIKMD010001079.1:0-2587 GCA_044359465.1 Myxococcota bacterium | reverse complement strand
AAGGGCGTCCGTGCGTGTGCCCTGCGGTGTCTCTGGCTCTACGTCGACGGTTGCTTCATTGCGCGCATGGCGCTGCGTCAGTGGTGTTAGCCGTTCGCGTAGGTTTGCAAGCTGCGGACGCAAGCGGCCAAGCTCGGCAGTCGCCGCTGTGATTTGCGCCCGCAGCGCATCAGGGGAGGGAAGGGCGGGCCTTGGCACCTCGGGAACATGGACTTGGTGCGCCGGGCGACCGCCTACAACCGCGTCGCCAGGATCCATGGCCTCCGCGCGCGCAGCGAGCGCATCACGATACGCAGCCCATTGCGCTTCAGCTTGTGGCAGTTGTCGCTGCAGCTGCGCGAGCCCTGGTTCGAGCACGCCAATGCGGGTCTGCGTTGTGTTTACTTGCGCGGCGAGCGCCGGCTCAGCCGCGAGCTCTGCTGAGGCATCTTGCGCCTCACTGTGCCGGCGAATCCGTTCGTCTGCGAGACCCGTGTTCTCTTGGTTGATCGTCGAGACTTGTTCGGCCAACGCCTCGTCCGCTGGGGTACGAGACCGTTGTTCGACGTTTAGTGTGGCGATGCGTGCATTGTTGACGCCTTCAAGCGCGCGCGAGTCAGCCTCATCGGCTCTGACCATGGCGCGCTCGGTCGCAGTGGGGCGCCGCAGCGGTGTGCCGTCGCGATCGAAGACCCTGCCAGCGCCAGTCAATGCCGCAGCGCGTGTGGAACGCCGCGCGTGGCGGAGGTCTGCGTGCACACTCAGGTGCTCGTCGCGCCGCGCGCGTTGGCGACGGGTTAGCGCTGTGAGTGAGGCCTCCGTCATGGTGCGAGCCAGGGACGGATCGGCCATTTCGGCGCGGCGCAGCTCCTCTTCGGCTGTCACGTGAGGATCGGTCGTGGGCCGCGGCGGGGTGGCGACGATCGCGAGCGGACCAGTAGGTTCGCCAGCGTCGTTCGTCGCACGCCCACTGACGATGAGGCCCGTTGCCATACGATCGTGTGCCTCACCAACGCGTTCGAGCAAGCGAGGTGGCACTGGTCGCGAGGGATGTTGCCTTTGGTAACGCGCCTGCGCTGCATCCGCGCGCGCCGCAATCCGACGTTGGCCGGCCAAGGCTGGGGCTAGCGTGGTCTGTGCTCGGCTGAGGCGCGAGCGTGCAGCGGCCATCGCCGTTTGGATGGCAGCGCGTCGTTCGGTGGTTGGCGCCGGCGTCGCGGCTAGCTCTGCGCTCAGGGCTGCGAGTTGTTGCCGTGCGTTTTGAATGACACGATCTTGGTTCGAGATCGTTCGGACGACACTTGCTTGGTAGGCGCGGTCCGCGGCTGCCGGCAGCGAGCGTACCGTGGCGCGCGCCTGTTGTTCTAAAGTGTGGAGAGCTGAACGCTGCGCAAGTAGCGCGTTCAGCGCCGCACCGCTCGTTTCCCGTGTTTCATCTGTAGCGTTTGCGAACGCGGTACGCGCTTCGCTGAGCCGGGTTTCTAGCCCCGCCAGATTCGCGCTGGCGACATCTGCACTCAGGCGGTTCAATGCACGTAAGGTGCGCAGACCCACGCCGAAGCCTCGTTGCTCCAAGTCGTTCGTCGCGCGCTCGATCGGGTTACTCCGATCTGAGCGGGGTGAAGGGTGCCCCCCGTTTGCGAGCATGCGCGCGATGTCATCGTCGGTGACGCCGTAGTGACGCAGTGCTGCCGCGACTTGCGGCGTGTAGACGCGCTCGAGCGCCTCTGCGGCGGCGTCCGTCAAAGCGTGGCGTGCCTCGTCGTGACGTGTTTGCCAACGCTCCATCGCTTGCGTGTCGTGTGGCGAGGGTCTTTGCAACAGCACCAGCGCATAGTGCAGCTCCGGACGGGCCTGACGTAGGCGCGCGAGCGCTTCCGCTTCCTGGCCGCGTTCGACTGCGCCGAGTAGCGCTACCGGCGTACGTGGATCGGGCCCGAGTGGCGTCAGTAATGTCGCCGCGCGCGTGCGTGCAGCGCCGCTCAGTCGCTCGGCCAGACTTTCTAGGGTGAGAGGCGGCGCACCTTGCGCATGGCTCGCGTCAAAGTTGGCGCGGAATGCTACAAGTCCGCCCGGCCTCGCAGTTGCTTCGCGCAGCAGCGTCACGATGCGGTTCTGCTGCGGTCCGCTGAGCGACTGCCGGCTTGCCAGCGTGAGGAGCTCACTCACCGCCGCTTCTTCTGTCTGTGACGGGCTATGAAACTGCGCTGATGGGGCTTCAGCTGCCGGGGCTGCGTGGTCGGGAGCGTCGATTGTGGGCTGTTCTGTTTGCGGCGCGGCGCTCGCCTGCGGCGCGGCGGAATCGAGACCGTCACCTTGCGGTTGTACAGCGCCGGTACGAGCTGCCTCCGCGCGCTGCGGGGGTTGCGGCGTGTCTGCTTGAAGTGGCGGCGGCGTAGTCTCGAGCTGCGGCGCCCGTGGGCCTTCATCTATATGTCGCACCATGTCTTATGACTTCCTTCTCGTGGCCATCCACCAAGTGAACCAGGCAGGGGGGAGGCGTCGCAACAATTCGAGCAGTTTGGGGCTTCGCATTTGTCCGTTTCAAACCGCGCCGGTGGACCAAATGATGCATCGCCGCAGGGAAGCTAATGGGGGCATGCCTGGT
>JBIKMD010001077.1:0-2590 GCA_044359465.1 Myxococcota bacterium | reverse complement strand
AACCGCCCCTCGCTCGCGAGCCGCGAAACTTCCTTGAGCAAGTCGTCGCGCAGCGTGCAACAAATGCAACCGTTCGACATTTCGACGAGCTTCTCTTCTGTGCGACTCAGCTGCGCCGCCGAGCCAACGACATCGGCGTCGATGTTCACTTCGCTCATGTCGTTGACGATGACGGCCACACGCAAACCTTCGCGATTGCGCAGGACGTGATTCAGCAATGTGGTCTTGCCAGCGCCGAGGAAGCCGCTGAGCACCGTGACAGGAAGACGCGCGGCGAGCCCGGCTAGGAGCTTTGATTGAGCTTCAGTCATTGGGAATTTCCTTTTATGCAAGAGGATCGAGCGTGAGCAGCAATCGCCGAGCGCCGGGCTCGACGCGGGGAGAACGATGTACAATTGCCTCGTGCGGTGCGGGCCATGGTGAACCCTTGAACACTCCAACGTCGAATGGCTCGAAGACCTGAACCGGCGCGTTTGGTCGCAAGACCAAGAACGTATCACCATCGCTGTGTTGCTTCGTCCGATCGCGCCAAACGTCATGATTGGCGACCCACTGAGTGCCGGGTCCAAAATAGGTGGTAATCAAACGCAGCGAGACTTTGTCGGTGTGCCAAAATCGGCACATCCCACGGTCGACTGTTTCAAGGCGTAAACCGAGCTCGGTCGCGCCTGTGAGATCAGCGAACACCTGGGTGATAAAGCGCAAGTCATCGCAAAATCCAGCGCGTGAATCACCAGCGGGCAACGACGAAAAAAGATGTTCGCCGCGGTTGAGCGTTGGCTCCACACGCTCACGAATTGAGATTCCAGACAGCGCCGCAGCCTCGTACCAGCCTGCCGACACGCGCGGAGTTTGCTGCCTTCTCCAGATGGCGAGGTTGACCTCCGCCCTGTAGATGCCGCTCAAGACGCTCACTTCGTCGCCAATTCGTGTATGGGAGGCTGCGCTAGTCTCTAGGTGTCGTTGCAAAAGAGCTCCTGTTCATAGCGGAATGAAGTCATCAATCGTCAGAACCAATCTTTGCTGGCCTTCTGACTCAATCGAGGGAGAGCGGTGAATGATGCCCTTACCGGCGTTGCCGGCGAAAGCTTCACCCTTGAGGATTGCCACGGCAGCCGTCGGAACTTGTCTCACGCGAGACATGTCAGGCACGAGCGCCGCGTTGTCTCGGTGGGCTGGGCATTCGCAGTCGTAGACGGCCGCACGATTCACGAAGGCCTCGGGAACCCATTGCGTGCCAGGGCCCACGTAAGTGCAAAGCAAACGCAGCCTGATGTTGTCCACGTGGAATCGTTTGCACTTGTCCGAACCAACCAAGCTCAGCTGCACGTGAAGTTGCTTGGCGTCGGTGAGCGCGTAGTAGAGCGCAGTCAAATCCAAAACGTCTGCGCGCAGAGCCTCGGGCAGATGTCCAATCAAAGCAGGCAAGGCGCTCGTCACTGGCTTGTTTGCAGCGCGCCTCAAGAAGACGTCGAAAGTATTCAGTCCAGTGAGGGCGGGACATGGTGCTCGAGGACGAAGCCAAGTGCAGAGATTCACCCGAGCATCGAGCACTGAAACACAGGTGTCTCGTGTAACAACGTCAATCTGTAACATGGTTCATGTGTGTCAATCACTAACGCACACTGTTTGCAACAGAAAGCGTCTCAAGGAAACTTGTGATTGCAATTTCGTTGCAATAGTCAGCATTCAAGTTCCCCTCAGCCTGAATGAAAAGCATATCACCAGTGCTCTTTTTGCTTTCTGGTCTGTCAACCAGCGGCGCCTTGGCCGCGCCAGCCCTTGCGCACACTGCAAGCGGATGGCATCCCCAGAGTCTCTCGAAATGAAGCTCGTGCCGAGCTCATTGAAGAGATACGACACCAAAGGCTTTGACGAATCAGTCGCCTATTTTTTTCGACAACAAAGGAGGCAGCATTACCGTGTATGTCTATTCAATAGCGACGCGATCCCTGGATGACGAGTTCGAAGGTGTCAGCCAGTACTTGATGCAAGTGCACCGCCATGTGAAACCAGTGCACACGTCGGCGCTTTAAGAAGATGGCTACGAGGGCCGTGTGCTCTGGTTTGAAGGAGCGCGAGACATTGATGGCCTACGGAGCGGAATACTTGGAACAGCTGTCTATGTATTTGAGGCCAATGGCTGGTTCATCAAAATGCGGGCGTCATTTCCTAGAGACTCGCGTGAGAGCGCTAAAACAATGAAGGCATTCGTCAACGGCTGGCAGTGGCCCAAAGCCTTGCCGGCAAGCGCAAGTCGCAACTACTTCTTGTGACTGCGAGCATTTTCTTGTGCTCGGCTTCTAATCGATTGATTAAGCGCCCGCGCGTAACGCGCGAATAGTAAGCAGAGTCATGAGTCGCTTCCTTTATTTGGGTGGCGTTGAAACGTAAGCGCGCCGTGGTTGCACTTGCAACTTCTTCACTGTGATCGAGCCAGATGCGAAAACGCTGTCCAGCACCAATGGCGAAATGACGGCAGGCGGCGCCAAAGGGCTTGGATGATCTGCGCACGTGGGATCGGCGCAGCTTCCGTGTGCGTGTACCGGATGAGCGCCCGGTGAACGCAGGGCAGCCAAAAATCCTGCAA
>JBIKMD010001076.1:0-2591 GCA_044359465.1 Myxococcota bacterium | reverse complement strand
AGCGCACGCAACGCGCGCTGCGTCTGGGCGAGGTGCGCGAGCACGGGAGCGGCAGCGTTCACAATTGCCGCGCGATTGCGCGTGGCGATGGCGCTTCGTAACGCGCGCACTTCTGCACCGCTCTGAAAATAAGCCAGCTCGTTCGTGATGGCTTGCTCGGCAGACCGTGCAGCCGTTTCAAAGGCGGCGGCCTCAGTGAACAAGGGGCCAAGTGCACGCATGAGCGGATCAACGCCGCCAATGGCGACACCGGCGCTTGCGTCTACTCTTACGGTCAATGTTTCACTCACACCGTTCGGCTGGGCCGGGATCGTATGCGAAAGCGCAAAGTTGACGCCAGCATTCGCCACTGGGGTTCGATTGAGCAGGGGATCTGCAAGCACTGCAGCCGCTCCGCTAAGGGAAGGGGCTCCCATTAGGCCGGTGACCCGATCGATTCCTCGCAGCACTGTGTCCGCGGAAATGCCGCTTGCGCCGGTGGCACCGAGCGAGAGGCGTACTCCCGGCCGCGCGTCGAACAGGTCGATGGTCGGCGCTGTAGCGCGTGTGGCCACACCGCTCAGGGAGTCACTGAGCCCGAGTGTATTCCCTGTTTCAGGCGCAAAGCCGGGGTCGATGCGTAAATGGCCGTCGAGCAAGCGAATAGGCTCGGTCATGCCGGTGTTATCGCATGTCTTGCGGCGCTAGCGTTTGACGCACGCTCGACATGTGTCCGGTTCAGTGGGGCGAGCGACGTCACTTTCTAGAGTTCGTGCCGCCGCTGCGCTATGGCGCCCGCATGGACATCTCGGTTCGCAGCCAACATATTCCCGACTCGCCCATTCGTAAGCTCGTTCCTTTGGCGGACGCCGCCAAGGCCAAGGGACGCACGGTGTACGCGCTGAACATTGGTCAGCCAGACTTGCCAACACCAAAGCCGTTTCTGGACGCGCTGCATCATTACGACCGCGCGACGATTGCCTACGGCAAGTCCGAAGGTGAGCTCGAGTATCGTCAAGGGCTGGCGCGGTATTATGGGCAAGTCGGCATTGACGTGACGCCAGACCAGATCGTGGTCACGGTGGGCGGCAGCGAAGCGCTCTTGTTTGCGATTCAAACGGCTTGCGAGCCTGGTGACGAAGTCATCGTGTTCGAGCCGTTCTATACGAACTACAATACCTTCGCGATGATGTCCGGCGTGGACCTTGTGCCAGTGCGAACGCACGCGAACGTGGGTTACCATTTGCCGGCAGATAGTGAGATCGAGGCCAAGATCTCGAAAAAGTGCAAAGCGATCCTGATCTGTTCACCGAACAACCCTACGGGCACCGTGTTTACGCGTGAGGAGATGGAGCGCATCGCCGCACTCGCTAAGAAGCACAATTTGTTCGTGATTTCGGACGAGGTGTACCGGGAGTTTTGTTACGAAGGCACCCATACGAGCGTGATGCATTTGAAGGGCATCGACGATCGCGCCATCCTGGTGGACTCGATCAGCAAACGTTACAGCGCCTGCGGCGCCCGCATTGGTTGTTTGGTGACGAAGAACGCGGCAGCGCGCGCAGCCGCGGTGCGTATGGCGCAAGGTCGTTTGTGCCCGCCGATCGTTGAGCAAGACGCCTCGCTGAAGATGACGCAACTCGGACCTGACTTCTTTCGTCCGGTGCGCGACGAATACTTGCGTCGCCGTGATGCTTGTTACGCGGGTCTCATGAAGATCCCCGGTGTGACCTGCCTCGTGCCAAAGGGCGCCTTTTACATCATGGCCGAGATGCCGATTGCTGATTGCGAAGCGTTCGCCAAATGGCTGCTCACGGACTTTCATTTGGACAATGAGACCGTCATGGTTGCGCCAGGCCCTGGATTCTATGTGCGTGGGAAACATGCACAAGAAGGGCAGGGGCTGAACCAGATTCGGCTTGCGTATGTGCTCGAGGTGCCGAAAATCGAGCGCGCGATGAAGGCACTGCAGCGCGCCGTCGAAGTGTACGCGAAGCAGTAGAAAAGCAGGCCGCCGCTTCTCCCAAATGGCATGCTGACCACCGGCGTGCTCTCAGTTTTTCTTACCATTTTGTTTGCTGCGGCACCCGTCGATCCGGATGCGCGCTGTCGTTCACTCGGGGAGCTCAGCTTGCTCGGCGACGACGAGGCTTACCTGTCGCAAACCAAACGGCGTCTCAAAGCGCCATGTGAGCTGTACCACACCGCGATGGCCGGGGTGCGGCTCTTCGACGAGAAGAAAGACAGCGCTCTTTTGCACCGCGCGCGCGCGATTTTGGCAAAGATGGATCGTGATCTGGCTGCGTCGCGCGACCCGGCGGAGCTTGCGCTGCGCGATTGGGTTGCGTTTCGCCGCGCTGAGCTCGCCTGGCGTTTGCGTGATGCGAAAGCGAGTGACGTGCTCACGCCGCTAACCGAGGCCTTCCCGCTGCGCGAGCGCGCTTTTTTGCTTGGCGAAACCTTACGCGGTTTTTCTGAGCCCAAGTTGGCCTTTGCGTCGTTGCAACAAAAATCCCTGCCGAAGGGCCGTCTGCGCTTGATGCAGCTGCAAAGTTTACTCTCGTTCGGCAAAGGTGACGCGGCCGCGGCGCAAGATCTCGCCAAGTGGGAGC
>JBIKMD010001074.1:0-2593 GCA_044359465.1 Myxococcota bacterium | reverse complement strand
CTTCGTCCGGAAGCCGTCCCTGATGGGCAAAGGGAGGCGGGGGAGACCATTGCGCTACGGCGGATACAAGTTTTTGGACAGCCGCTTTGCGATCCGTCACCAGATCCAAAAACGCCCACGCAAAGAGACGCGCTGCCACACGCACGTTCCACACATTGCTGTCACCCGAGAGCGGCGCTGGCAAAGGCAAAGACAGGATGATCGCATCACGCCGCGGAGCCGGGAGTGCCAGTAGCGCTTCGCGCATCAAAGACGAAAGCTGCGAAAAACTGTCGCACACTTTGGAAAACAAACGGTCTGCTGCTTCAGGCAATTCCCTCGGCGCCATCACACGTGCGAGCGCCGTGACGACGATTAGCGGGTCCCAGCCCTTCGTCACATGCGTGAGACATGCGAGCAGCGTAGGCTCGGTGTCTTTGCGAGCGCCGAGCACATCCACAGCGAAGCCCACGGACTCTACCCATGTCCACTGTTTTCCAACGTAGAAGAGATCGTAGACGTGACCAACATTGGCATCGATGGCGATACGCACCGCTTCCTCGGCACTCGGATGCAAACGAAGCGCATCGAAAAGCGCTTCACGCGCAATGGCGCCCAGCGCGAGACGCCTATACCAGCGCGCCACCGGCCACACGACGCGTGTACCATTCACGTCGCCTGCGAGCGGAAGCTCCCAGGTGCTTGGCGGATCGATTCCGAGCCAACGACGCGCATCCGGCGTATGCGATGGAAAACCGCTCGCCTGAGCTTGTGCTAGGCTGAGCCACGGGCCGCCCTTACTCTGTAGCGGCGTAGCCTCGACGAGCGCCTGCAGAAACGCACGTTCCTTAAGCGGAAGCTCGTATGACAGCGGCAGATCAGCCCACGCTCCGGTCTGCGCTGGGAGCGGCACAAACAGCGAGACCAGATCGCGCGGCCACACTGTCTCTCGGCGCACGCCTTCGAGTCCCACTTCCCGTGCGCGATCGGGGTGCGCGACACACAAAGCAGCGAATGCAAGTTGTCGGGTTTCAAGTGGTAGGTCTTTTTGCGGATCAAAGCCCGCCGGTGGTGCGAGAAACGCGTCAGCAAGCAGCTGCACCGGCGCTTCGCCGCGCAACGCTGGCACCCAAGCCATCGCGGCTGCCCTGCAAAGGTCGGCAAACGGGCCGCCTTCCGGCGCGCTGAGCAGCGTACGGTCGAGCCCAAACCCAAACGCACGTTGCCAGGACGACAGACACAAGTAGAGCGCACCGCGAGCCTTGTCGTCTTTTTCTTTTTTGAAACGCGCTGTGATGGCGGCTGCGGTGCCGGCGTCTGGTGCAAACAATGCGAGCAACAACGTCGTCGCGGCTCGCACGATGGCGCGTTTACTTTCGAGCTGAACGCGCAAAGTAGCGATTGCAGAAAAAATCGCACGACGACACGCGGAGGCAACATCGCCCCTTGCATCGAGCGACGTGAGTGCCTCATTGCCGCCAACCAAGCGTTGCCAGTGCGGCTCGGGCTCACCAGCCGCTAAACGCGCGAGCACGAGCAGGATGCGCTCTTTAGCCTCGCTTGTCTCGAGCAGCGCGATCAAACGAGGAATGATAGTCGGTGCAGCCGCAGACCACGCGCCCTGATGCACAAGGCGTTCTTCACCGAGCACAACGCAGATCTGCGCAACCCGTGATTTTTTCGGACATTGCTCGAGCTCGTCAAGCAACGCCGGAACGACGTCGCTATCGCCGAGACCGTCAATGGGCGCTGGCATTTACTCGATCCAGGTCAGCAGACGTCCTGGGTTGAAGCCATCACGGCTTCGCGCAAACCAGATGAACATGGCGCGCCCTTTGATGTTTTCCATGGGCACAAAGCCCCAGTCGCGGCTGTCTGAGGAATTGTCGCGGTTGTCGCCCATGGCGAACACATGCCCTGGCTCAACCTTACGCGGCCCAAAGTCGCGTTGGTGTTCACTCGCCTGGTAGATGCGATGCGAGTGACCGCCTATGTTTTCCGTGTAGGCGCGGCACTTCTTGGATTCCCAGCTGTCTTCGCCACGCACATCCCAGAACTCACAGTCGCCCGCGACTTCGGCTTTTTCTACCGGCTCGCCGTTGATGTGCAGCTGGTCGTTCTTAATCTCAATGATGTCGCCAGGCAGACCCACCACGCGCTTGATGTAGTCTTTGCTGTGATCACGCGGATAAATGAAGACGATCACCTCGCCGCGTTTGGGCGTATTCCACTCGAAGAATTTGATGAACGTAAACGGCACACGCAGACCGTAGATGTACTTATTGACGAAGATCTTGTCGTTGATCTCGAGCGTCGGAATCATGGAGCCAGAGGGGATCACGAATGCTTCGAACACGAACGCGCGCAAAAAAAGCGCGGCCAGAATGGCGTATCCAAAGCTCTCGCTGTACTCGCGCACCGCACCTTTGCGATGCGCGGCAAGGTGTTTGGCGAGTTGTACATCGAGCGAGCGAGTGAGGGGCTCAATCTCTACGTATTTTTTCTCAGTGATCGCGGAACGCAGCGCATCCGCAGCCTGCGTCACGTCTTTGCGTGGGCCCTCTTTGAGGGAGGCAGAGGCACGTTTGAGGACGCGATCGGATTCGCGCAGAAG
>JBIKMD010001075.1:0-2593 GCA_044359465.1 Myxococcota bacterium | reverse complement strand
AACAAGTCGAGGCGAGCTCGAGATAAGATGCTCGACCGCCGCCAGTTTCTTCCCGAGCTCCATTCCGCAGGTGCATTCGTCTGTTGTCATGGGGTCCCGTGTTACCATGCGTTGCGCGTTTTGCATCTTGAATGAGCTTCGTGTTGGACGCAGGCACCTGAAATGCGCTAGCGCCGCGCCCCCATGCGCACTGTGATCGTCTCCGACCTGCACCTCTATGCAGCAGAGCCCAAGAAGGCTGGCACGCCTGCCGCAGAGAAGCTGAAAGACGCGTCTCGCGATCTGGCGCGCCTGCTGAACGCCTACATGGAGACGGGACCGGTCGAGCTCGTATTGTCGGGCGACATGTACGATCTTGCCGCTAGCGGCTTTGCGCCAGTGACCGAACGGTTGTCTGCCATCGCCATGCACCACACCGAGCTACATGAAACGATGCGCGAGGTGTGCCGCACAGGCGGCCGGGTCATCTTTGTTCCAGGCAACCACGACTACGAGCTCATGTACGAACCTGCGCAGCAATGGATCGAGCGTTTCGTTCCTGGGGCGCAGGTGAAACACTGGTTCTACCGCGTGGGCAACGTGGCCCACATTGAACACGGCAACCAATACGACCCAGACAACGCGCACCCGCACCCCTTGCTGCCGCAGCATGATCCACTCGGCATCATGATTACGCGCGAGTGCATCCACCGGCTCGGTGACCTGCGCCTACTCGAGCTAAACGATCGTACGCCCATTCCCCTCCTCGCCCACTGCTTTGCAAAGTATGGCTGGCGCACGCCCGCGATGGTTGCGCGCTATATTTACGTGGGCCTGAAAGCCACGCGGCGTGCACGACTTCCAGATGCAGAACAACTGGCACAGGGTGAGGCGCTGCTTGCTGCTTTCGCCTCGAAACACGACATGACCCACCTGCGCGCCTTGCTCGACATGGCGCCAAGACCCACGCATACGCATGGTGAGGTTTTATTTCGGCGGATGTATCTTGGCCGCATTCTACTCGGCGTTTTTGCGCTCTTCGCCGCGCTGATCGCATTCGCGCTCGGCGCTCCGAACATCGCCTTTGTAACACTTGGCGGCACCGCGCTTTTGGGACTGGTCCTCGGTATGTATAAGAATGTCTACAGAGGCCGCGTCCAGGACGTGTTGCAGGCCGCGGCACATGAAGTGGCGAAGCGCACGCAGGTCAAACACGTGGTGTTTGGTCACGCGCACAAAGAATACAACGATGGTGCCTATTTGAATCCGGGCTCATTTGCGTTTCCACACAAACGCGGACTGCGGACCTTCGTCGAAATCGATGGCGACGCCGTACACCTTCGCCACATGCAAATCGGTGGAGACGTGGTTCCAAAGCCCGCCGTGAGCACGCAGAACGAACGAGCCGCCTAAAGCCTCCCCTCGCGCTGCCCCACGCACGAGCGTTGATATGGCCGCGGCACTCATGTCATCAGCCGCGCATGAAATCGATCTTCGTGCTCGTGTTGCTCGTCGCGAACGTCGCCTACGCCCGCCCTACGGATCCACGCGGAGAGCTTGGCGCTGACGAACGCGCTACCATCAATCTGTTCAAGGAGTCTTCGAAGTCCGTCGTCTACATCACCTCACTCGCCATGCGCCGCGACTACTTCAGCTTTGACCTGATGGAGATCCCGCAAGGCACGGGCTCTGGCTTTGTCTGGGATACACAAGGCCACATTATTACGAACTTTCACGTGATCGAGAACGCGAGTGCGGCGCAGGTCACGCTCGATAATCAGCAGAGTTATCCCGCGGAGCTCGTGGGTGTAGAGCAAGACAAAGACATTGCTGTGCTCAAAATCGATCTCAAAGGCGCACCGCTCAAACCCATCGCGGTTGGCACGTCGAGCGATTTGCTAGTGGGGCAAAAAGTGCTCGCAATTGGCAATCCGTTCGGGCTCGACCAATCGCTCACCACCGGCATCATTAGCGCGCTGGGCCGCGAGATCAAAAGTGCCACCGGCCGCCCAATCACCGGCGTGATTCAAACCGACGCTGTCATCAACCCTGGTAACTCGGGTGGTCCGCTCCTCGATTCAGCTGGCCGCCTGATCGGCATGAACACCGCCATTTACAGCCCAACCGGCGCCTCGGTGGGCATTGGTTTTGCCGTGCCGGTCGATACCGTCAACCGCATCGTCGAACAGTTGATACGGTACGGCAAAGTGGTGCGTCCAACGCTCGGCATCGTGTTCGCAGAGGACCACGTGATGAAACGCCTCGGTATGAAAGGCGCGCTCGTCCTCGACCTCACACCCAGGAGCGGTGCAGCGGCGGCAGGTTTACGTGCCACCAAACGCGATCGCTTTGGCCGCGTACAGCTCGGTGACATCGTGGTACAGATTGACGGCAAGAACGTTACGAGCACCAACGACATTTACAAAGCGCTCGATAACCATGAGGTGGGTGACACTGTGTCACTGCAAGTGGATCGCCAGGGCAAGCGCGAAACGATCAGCGTCAAGCTCGGCAAGGACTAGCTAGAGCGTGTCCGGAGATTGTCTCTCAATTACGCTGATTTCGGCGCCCACCTCCCCCCGATTGCACCATGATACGCGAGGCCCACCCGCCC
>JBIKMD010001073.1:0-2595 GCA_044359465.1 Myxococcota bacterium | reverse complement strand
ACCAGCGCCACCTGGCACGAAGATTTTGTCTTGGTTTGGCAGATCCGCCCCACCCGATTCGGTCAGACTGATCGAGGGCAAGCGGTTGGTCATGCCAATCTCTGCAAGGCGGCGTGACTTGATGACCGAGTATTCGCTCATGGAGCCACCTTTGACGGTGGACTCGTTGGCGGTAATCAAACACTCGACGCCTGACACCCGGCCAATGCCGCCAATGACGGAGGCGCCAGGCGCGTGCCCTTCAATCTCGTTGCCAGCAAGTGGGCACAGCTCGAGAAAGGCAGAGTCGCGATCGAGCAGCAGCTCTACACGCTCACGCGGCAGCAACTTGCCGCGGCTCTTGTGGCGGTCATTGTATTTTGGGCCTCCGCCTTCGAGCGACTTTTGCAGCGCGGCTTTGACGGGCTCTAGGAGCTTCAGATTCTGCTCGCGGTTGCTCTCGAAAGCCGGATCACGCACGTCGACGTGTGAGGCCAGCACCGGGTACGCTTGTTCGTTAATGCGCATGCGCGCACCAAACGGGAAAAGCGAGTGAGAATCAACGGTTAGCCGGAAGATGCCACATGACTTCAGTCAGGAGACACTCAGGGTGAAAGCATGCAAGAACCCTTGCGATGAAACGCATGCGCGTCCTTCTAGTGGATGATGATCCACGGGTCCTCGAGCGGCACGAGGCGCTATTGTCGCCGCACCATGAGATTGTCAAAGCGATTGACGGGGAGTCAGCGCTGGAAGTGCTCGCACAAGGCGGCGTGCACGCGGTCATCTCAGACTACGCCATGCCGGGCATGACAGGAACAGAGCTGCTTCAGCATGTGCACCTCAGGTCTCCGCGTGTGCGCCGTGTGCTGTGCTCGAACGCGCCGCCCGCCAGCAGCGCGCAGCTCGTGCGTGACGGGGTGATTGCGGTGGTGCTGAAGAAACCTGCGAGCCTCGCGCAATTGCTCGCTGCGCTAGGTTGAGGCAACAACTGCGCTACTTGCCGACGGTTCCAAAATCCACACACGTCGCTTCGATGAGCTTGTTGGCGACGGGCAAAGTGAATTGGTACATGAACGGATCGAACTCCGCGCCAGGAGAGACATCCTCATATTCGAACGCCATATGAGAGAGAGGATTTTGCTGCGACGGGGTAGTGAAAGGCAGCAAGTTGCCCGACTTCTTCGCATACAGAAAGTAGTACTCGATTTTCTGCCCGGCGTAGCCCGGTACAACGATCAAACGCCCGACCTCAGCGCCGTTCTGCCGAATCAGGTAGCGACCGAAATCGATCTGCGCCTGAGCAACGCCTGATAGTCCGAATAACACCGCGAAAAAAACGCTCAAAACACCAGCTGATTTCTTCATGCGGTGCCTTCCTTTGAGGGTCATTGGTACTCAAAGGTTAACAAGGTCTGAATGACGCCGCCAGCGGAGCTCGCTGCAGTAGGCGCTTAGGCAGCTCAAAGAACCAGACATTTGGCGAAGCCATTGGAGCAGCGGCGTAGTGCGTGTGCGTCGGAGAACGTGGGATAATTGTCGCTACAACCAGTCGATCTTCCACTGGGCTTCGACGAAGAACTCCTCCACCTGCGTGCGATTCTCCACCCAGTTGTCATGGCCCGCGGCCTTCAGCTCGGGCGCGGCGCTAGTCAGAATGAGATACCCGCCACTCGCTTCTTGGTCGCCCTGCACAAGCACATAGGAGCCCGCGCTCAGACCGCTGATGATTTTCCCCCACTGGCCAATGCGGACGTCAGGCGCGCTCATAGGCGTTCACCTTCTAAGATCACGTGGTTATTGGCCAGAGGAATGCGCGCGCCGGGCGTATAGATCTCAAAATGCACATGCGGCTCACCCGGCGGATGCGCACCGAGAAGCGAGTTTTTGTCCATGCGAAACTGACGCAGTCCATCCGCGCTACGGAACACGCAGCTCCCAGGTTTTCCGATCTCAGTGTAGTCCCGCCCAAGAAAACGAAGACCGCCAATGAGGGCTTCTGCAGGGCTCATGCGCCACTCGCTCGCGAAATTTCCAGTGCGGGTCTCAGTCTCGGCGAGCACAGCGTCTATCCGTGCGGTGTCCACTCTTGAACGCAGGAGCATGAACGCGCTGAGCTGCGCGGCATTTGGCGTCGCGCCAAGAAGTATCGCGGCACTGTGGTGGGCGGCGGCGTCGTTCGAGTCAGGCGCGGGCGAAGACTGCGTCTGCGGGGCACCACGACGCGTTTGCTCCATGCGATCAATGGTAGCGGCCGCGGGAGCTTGGAGCGCGGGCCGAGGCTCTGATGAAACGCCTGGGAGCACGGCGCCGCGCTGCGTGGTCGAGATCAACATCTACAAGGCCGTTTATCGGGACCACCCCTCCGCAAAGTGCGTCCTTTGACATGGCAGCGCAGAAATCGAAGCGCGACGAAAACTGGTCCGCGATCGTCGAGCGTGGCGTTTCGTCGAGGGTCACGACTACGAGCTCGGCCTCGACCAAGTAAGTAGAGCGTGTCCGGAGATTGTCTCTCAATTACGCTGATTTCGGCGCCCACCTCCCCCCGATTGCACCATGATACGCGAGGCCCACCCGCCCCGGCGTGCGCCTCAACGCATTGCCGGATCGGGTTGC
>JBIKMD010000079.1:0-9316 GCA_044359465.1 Myxococcota bacterium | reverse complement strand
CAATACGCTGGACCGTCCACTTGCGCTCGCAGGCGCGCCGCAATTGAAGGCTCCCATTGCGCCCGGCACACCAACACCCATTCAGTTCGAGGAGCCCGGGGTGTACACCATCACCGAGCCCAGCCTACCTGGCAGCAAGTTGACGCTGGTCATCACCAAGAATCCTTATGTGATCGCACTCGACGACACCGGTGAATTCTTGTTCGATGCGCTCGACGCAGGCAGTTACACGTTGAAGATCTTCACACGTGAACAAGCGGTGTCTCGTCCGCTCGACATCAAAGCGGGCGAAGAGGCCAAGTTTGCGCTACCACTTGGACGCCCAGTGGCAGCAGCGTCACCGGCACCTGTCATAGACCAGAAAAAAGACGTCAAACCTCAGCCAGCACCAGGACAACCATGACGCGCGCGTTGGTCTTCATCATCAGCTTGCTCGTATTTGCGGGCGGCTTGTTTGCGGTTTTGTCCATGAGTACGCCTGCTCGCGTTGACCTTGTTCAGGCGGACGCACGGGCACGCGCAAAGGCGAGCGGCGCCCGCATTATGCTCACGGCCGAAAGTCTGGATCGCACGCTGCTCGACGACGCACGCGAGCTCGCACTTGGAGTAGGCGTCGGCAACGCGCTCGACCGACTCCAAGGGGCTGCGCCCGCCGCTTCCAAGCGCAAACGCGGCGCGCCCGCAGTTGAAGCGGAGATGCCACTCGAGCAGGCGGTCGAGCAACTCAAGGACGTTCAGGAAACCTTCGCCGAAGTGGTGGACAAGCGCTGGGGTGCAGTGCTCGACAAACGCGGCCGAGTCGTTCTGAGCGTGGGTGAAGGCTACAAGATCGGCAGCAACCTTCGAAATACGGCATATATTGCCCCTGCATTCGATGGCATCAGCCAGCTGAGCGTCGCCACTGTAGGAAAAAGCAAACAGCTCGTTGCGCTCGCCCCAACGGTCGGCCGCGACGGAACGGTCAACGGTGTCGTCATCATTGGGACGCCCGCCGACGCCAGCTATTGCACGACCCTCGCCGCCAAGAGCGGTGTCAGCGGCTTTGCACTGTACGATGGTAAAGCGCCGCTCTGCACGACCCCAGGGTTTGCCGCCATCGAGCTTCCCCAAAGTGAAGTGATCAAAGCAGCCGCGCTGTCCTCGGGCACTTTGTTGCTCGTCGATGCCGCCAATGTTGGTGTGCTTTATCTCAAGCACGAACAACCACTGCCGGTGCTGGACGCTGCGGTGCTCGTCGCTGACGACATGCGCCCAGCCCTTTCTGACATTGCAGCGTGGCAACAAGAAAGCGCGCTGCTAGTCGTGGCGCTCCTCATCATCGCCTGGGTCCTGTTCCTGCTGGCAATGGTCATTGCGGCACGTCCGGCAGACGTCATCGCCAACCACTTGGCGCTAGTGCACCAAGGCGGCAAAGTCCCTGCGCTGTCCGAACGCAACTTCAGCGGCGGCTTCAAGCGCATCGTCAAGAACCTGAGCACGCTGCAAGACAAACGAGACAACCGTTCGGGTCCTGCGCTGCAACCGATTTCCGCTTTGCTCGCGGGTAGCCCAGACCCAGCAGAGCAAGACATGCGTTTTGAATCTGCAGACACCGGTACGATTGGCGGCGCAAGCAAGACCGAAGCGCCTTTGCCGGTGAAAAAGCCGGAATCGAAGGTTCCCCTGCTTCCTCCGGTGAAGACAGAAGAAGATCGCTTCAATCTTCCGCCAGACACGCTCAAGAACGAAACGATTAAACCAGAAACGAAAGCACCAGAAACGCCAAAGGTAGTCGAGCCCGCGCCTGCGCTCGGCTCGTTGTTCGACGAGAAGCCGGCGCTGCAAGACGAGGATCGCACGCAGATTCAAGCACTGCCGCCGCCTCCGCCGCCAGACGAAGACGAAAGCCCAGTCTCGGCTCTGCCGCCACTTCCGGAGGCATTGCCTCCGGTTGCGTCGCATCCGCCCATGAGCAGCGGCATCAAATCCGTCAGCTCGGATGAGGCCGATAGCGCACTCAGTGATTTAGGAACGCCATCCGGTCAAACGCCGGTGCAAACGCCTTGGGATACACAAACCGCCATTTCTCCAGCGCCTACACCAGAGCAGCTAGAGGAAGAACATTGGCACCATGTTTACGAAGAGTTCCTCAAGGTGCGCGCGCAGTGCGGTGAGCCGACAAACAATCTGACCTACGACAAGTTCGTGGAAAAACTCCGCAAGAGCCGTAATCAGGTGATGGAGAAGCAAAACACCAAGACAGTGCGATTCCAGGTGTATGTAAAAGATGGGAAAGCTGCGCTAAAAGCTGTCGCGGCGCGTTAAACTGTGCCCATGCAGTGTCATGGGTGTGACGAAGGCCACGAAATAGACTCGCGCGTGCAAGGTCGCTAAGCTATTTTTCACTTACCTGACCGCCCGAAAGCGTTGGAGCCATGAAATTCAGTTGTGACCAGTGCCAAGCACAGTACATGATCGCCGACGAAAAGGTCGGCCCCAAAGGCGTCAAAGTACGCTGCAAAAAGTGCGGAAACATCATTTCCGTCACGAAAGATGCAGCGTCAGCTGACGCAGCGGGAGGTGCGCCTGCTGCCGCGGGTGCGCCCGGGTCGGCGTTCGATGATCTCTTCGGCCAAAACGGCGGCGCCGGCGCGCCAAGCGAAGAAGAACGCTCACCGACCAAAGTTTTCACGACCTCCGAGCTCAACAAAGTGCGTGAAGAACAAGCCTTGGCCAAAGGCGATGACCAGGCGCCCGCCTCAGATCCGGCGCCAGCGGCGGCGGCTTCCACCGCTTCGACCAAAGCCGAATGGTACGTCGCTATCAACGACGAGCAAGTCGGCCCAATCAGCGACGCTGACGTTCAAGAACGTTGGGACCGCGGGCAAATCCAAGCAACTTCACTGGCCTGGAAGGCGGGGCTTCCCGACTGGGCACCCATTTCGCAGCTCGCGGATTTGCAGCACCTGACCTCACGGCCGCAGCAACAGCAGGCAGCAAAACCAGCGCCAGTGGCGCAGCCAGAGGCGAAAGAAGAAGAGAAAAAAGAAGTGGTCACTTGGCGCCCATCCGGCGCGAGTGCGCTTGCAGACCTCGCCAAAGAGGCGACGGTCGAAGAGCCCAAAAAACCTGAACCGCAGGCGGAAGCGTCGCCCTTTGGCAACGATATCAACTTGCAGTCACCAGGAGGCGGCGATCCATTTGGCTCTCCGGTGTTTGCTGGTGCCGCAAGCGGTCCAAGCACGGTTTGGCAGTTCCCTACTTCAACCGCGAAAAAATCGGGTGGCACATCCAAAGCGCTACTCGGTGCGATCGCCTTTGTTGGCGTGTTGTTGCTGGCTGGAATCGGCTGGCTCGCTGTTCAAATGATGAACGTGACCAAGCAGCAACAGCAAACCGGCTTGCAACCTCCGCCGGTCGTCACGCCGCCGCCCGCAGTGACACCGCCACCAGTTGCGGTGGCGCCCACCGGACAACCCGTTGCGCCTTCTGGCGCAGTGGCTGCGCTCGCGCAGCCGAAAACAGACGTCGGCACCCCACAAGCCACGAACGACAAAGACAAAGGCGAAAAGGGGTCGAAGACAAAAGGAAAAGGCAAAGGCCGAGACAAGGGCGACAAAGGTGGTGATGATGCCCCCACCGCTGCGGCTGCGACGCCTGAGCCCAAAAAGGACACAGGCGGCGGTAAAAAAGACGGATTCGACGATCTGCTCGCCGGCAAAAAACCTGCTAGCGAAGTCAAAGAGAAACTGTCGCGTGATGACGTGCTTGGCACGGTCACCGCAAACAAAGCCGCGATCTTGAAGTGCGCCAACGCGTTTGCAAACGGCGGCGGCAAGCTTCCGCCCAAGCTCATGGCGAAGTGGACAATCAAGGCCAGCGGGTTCACTGAGAACGTGGAAATGGCCTCGCCTGAGCTCAAAGGAACACCTGTTGATGCGTGCGTCGTAGCAGCCATCAAGAAGTGGCGCTTCCCCGAGTTCCGTAGTGGCGAAATTCCTGTGACCTTCCCCTTCCCCATCTCGCAATAACGACATGCAACGCATCGAGACCGTGCAAGTCACGTGTAACGATGGCGTTGCGATCGCTGCTGACATTCATTTGTGCGCCGGGACCGTGCGTGCGCGCGCGTTGATTGCACCCGCCATGGGCGTCAAACGGCGACTGTATCGTTCATTTGCATTAGCACTCGCTGACGCGGGCATTGAGGTGATGACCCTCGACTATCGCGGTGTAGGCGATTCTTTACATGGTTCGATTCGGAGAGAGACCGCTACTTTGCACGACTGGGCCGAGCGCGATCTGAGCGCAGCCGTCGCCTTTCTCTCGGCCCGTGGCAGCGAGCCGATCGTATGGATTGGTCACAGCGTGGGCGGGCAGCTCATGGGGCTCATCGATTCTCGGCCGATCACGTGTGCGCTCTTTGTCGCAAGCCAAAGCGGCTACTGGAAACATTGGGATGGCGCCCCCAAAGCGGCGATTTTTGCGCTGTGGCACTTGGCGATTCCCCTGTTTACGGCGCTCACCGGACGCCTGCCAATGCGCGCGCTCGGCCAAGGCGAAGACATTCCAAAAAACGTCGCCAGAGAGTGGGCAGCGTGGGGCCGGCATCCGCGCTACATCATGCGCTACGGCGATACGCGTAAACACTGCGCGTTCCATAGCTATTCGGGTCCGCTGCGCGCTTACGCCATCAGCGACGACAAGTATGCGCCTCCCCTATCGGTCGCGCGGCTGCTCGATTTCTACGCGAACACCAAAGGCGAATTGATCACCGTAAAACCGAGCGACGTTGGCAGCAAATCGCTCGGCCACTTCAACTTCTTTCGCGAGAGGTACCGCTCCACCTTGTGGAAACAAGCCACTGATTGGATCAACCAATGCGTGGCTTAGTGTTTTTGCTACTTGCGTCCTGCGCTTACCACTCCCAGTACAGCCCCCCCATGGACGGTCGCGCGCGTCCGCTTTGGCACAACGATTCGGTGCGGGCGCATGTCAGCGAGCTGCCTTCTCCTGATTGTAATGAGGCCGTGAACCAAACCATCGACGGTGCGGAGCCGTTCGAGGTTGTTCGCCAGCGTGCCTATGTGCAGGCGCCAAGGGCGTATGCAGGAGCGGTCGTTTATGCGCCTCTGATTTGGTATACGCCGTTCATTGCACCAGCGTTCATTACGCCCGTACCGAGCTCGGAGCTGAACCCTTTCAAAGGCGCCATCGCCGCTATGGTGATTGCACTTGCTGTGCTGCCCATCGTCGACATTGCGCTCGCAGCTTCAGATCCAGAGGACAGCGAAATCTCATCGCTCTCCATCGACACCGTGAATGCCTATAACGATCTTGCACGCACAGAAGGCACTCCATGCGCGCAGTAGCAGCCGTGCTGTTGTTGCTGAACGCTTGCGCAAGCCATAGCCAGTACACTGCTCAGGTCCGCGCACGCGATGAGCTTGTGCTCAGCTACAATGGGCGCTTCGAGCTCTCGGCGGACGGCAAACCCATCGCACGCGGTCTGCGTTTCAACGGGCTCGCACAGCACGTACGGTGCGTGCACGAAGCCCATAAGCACGCGGTCAACGCCGAAAAAGCGGGAACACGTGCCATCGTCTTCTCGATCCTTGGTGGGGTGCTCGGAGGGCTTTCGCTCAGTGCCTTCGCGGCGTTCGCCTCACCAGACACGGCAGTACGCGCGGCAGTGCTTGCCAGCGGAGTGGCCGTTGCAGCTACCGGCACGGTCTTTTCGGCCCTAGCCTTTCGCAGCAAAAACGCAGCCAATGGCAGCGCCATCGACGCCATGAACTTCTACAACGATGCAGTGGGAAGCCATGGTGGAAGCTGCGACGACACGTTCCCTTTGGCAGCGTCTACACCGGCGTCGGGACCGAGCTCCCAGCCTCACCGCTAAGCAGTTGCTAGGAGGATAGGGCTCGGGAATACTGAGAAAATGCAGAAATATCTTTGGTTGGGCCTGATTGCTTTTGCTGCATGCACGCCGCCCATCCAAATTAAACCGCCGAACGAGAATGACACGTCCACTGACACGGGAAACACTGGCACTACTGGCAGCACCACTTCGACGGGTCCTACTGGCATGACGGGCCTGACAGGCCCCACCGGTGAAACGGGACCAGAAACGGCGCCCATTGCCGAGCTTAGTGACCTCCCAATGAATCCCACGAACCAAACGTCAGCAACGATCACTGTAGGCGGCACAAACGTCAGCCAGTACCGCTTTCGTTTGGACAGCGGCACCCTCAGCGCCGAGACACCAATCGCAACGCCCATTACGCTGAGCGCACTCGGTAATGGTCTGCACACGCTCGAGGTGGTGGGTGGTACGGCGGCAGGAACTTTCGCGCCCTTGGCTAACGCCACGCGCTACGATTGGACGGTCGACACCTTTCCGCCGACGTTCACTGTGAGCGGACTCCCGCCTGCACTCGATAGCAATCCGAGCCCAACCATCACGCTCCTCGCAAGCGATGTCGCGAGCTACGACTGGGCGATCGCTTGCGCCGGCAACCCGCAGGCTAGTGCGAACATGGTAGCCCCCGCGATGCCGATCATGCCCACGGCGCTTCCGGATGGGTCGTGCACACTGACCGTGATTGCTTACGACGCTGCCACCAACAGTACTACCCGAACGCACACTTGGACGATCGATTCGACCTTGCCGCAAACGAGCCTGGTTAGTGCGGCACCAACCAACCCCACACAAACGACGAGCCTCAACCTCGATGTCGACGCGACCAATGCCGTTGATTACGTGTATTCGCTCGATTGTGCCGCGCCGTTTACGGACGTGAGCAACCAGGTGAGCGCGCTGAGCGCAAACATTGTGGCCAGTGGCATCCCCGATGGCGCATGCACCCTCACGATTGCGGCGCGCAACGCGTTGGCGACGCTCGATCCCTCACCCGTCACCCTGTCGTGGACGGTCAACCAGCTTCCCACCATCACGCAGCAGCCAAGCGCGACGCAAACCATCGTCGAAGGGAATCCGTTTTCCATCAGCACAAGAGGTACAGGATCAGGCGTGATTTCCTACGTCTGGAGCAAGGACACGACCGTCACGGGCGTCACGGGACCCACGTTGCTCATCGCTGCTGTCGTGCCAGCGGACGAGGGCGTCTATCGCGCGCAGGTCATCAACACGTTGAACGGAACGACGACCGAGCGTGTCACCAACGACGCTAGCCTGCAGGTCAACGCTTTACCGGTGATCACCAGCGCGCCCCCGGCGAGCACGACGATCGCAGCCGGCGCCACTTTCACGCTCGATGTGGGCGTCGCTGCAGCCACGGGAACATTGAGCTACGTGTGGCTAAAGGACGGCGGCCCCATCGCGCCCACTGGTTCCATCAGCTCGGTGGTGCTGAGCAACGTCGACTCGAGCGTCTCTGGCAGCTACGTCGTTCGGGTCACGCGCACTCGCAACGGCACGCACGCAGTGACCACCAGCAGCGCAGCCTTGCTGATCGTCGACGAAGTCCAAATCACTTCGCAACCGCAAGGACTCACCTTGTTTGCCGGAGACAATGGCGCCTTTCAGGTGAGCGCCACGGCGCCCACCGGCGCGACTTTGGCATACCAATGGAAAGCGAACACAACCAACGTCGGCACGAACTCGAATGTCCTTTCGCTCACCGGAGCCGACGTCAGTCTAGTGGGCGACTATACGGTGGATGTGTCAGCGACGCTCAACAGCGTGACGGCCTCCCTCACCAGCGCGCCGGCCCCACTCACGGTCATCACAGGGGCGCCCACTGGCACGACAGCGAGCAGCGGTCTGCAAGTGCAAGTGAACACCACGGCGCTGCGACCTACCTACGCGTATGTCCTCGCTTGTGCTGGGCCTACCGGTGCAACCGGCATCAAGAACGCCAGTGAGCCGCTGGTGTTTGCCGGCCTTCCTGACGGCACTTGTTCGCTAGACATTAGCGCACGCGGTCCAAGCGGCAGCCCCGTGGATGCACCCGCGCACCGTGAGTGGAACATCGATGCATCGCCTGCGGTGGTCACCTGCGCCAGACCCTACGGCGCTTACCGTCAAGACGAAGCCGTCACCATGACCTTTGATCGCCCGGTGAGCTCGCTCACTGCGTTTTCGCCAGCGGGTTTCACACCTACGCTTTCCATGGACAATCGTTCAGCGTCATTCGTGCCAACCGTTGGCACGTTCGCAGTGGCGAACAACGTTGCCATCTCGTTTGTTGTCACCGCACAAAACGGACAAACCACAAATGCCACTTGCCGCTTTGACGTGGTCCCAAGTGGCGCTGATGTCATTTATGTCACAGCCACCGGCGCCACTGGTGGCACCTGCGGCTTGGCGACGCCATGCGAGCTTGGCTCTGCACTCACTGTGGCGGCAGCGAGCACGGCGCCAGTGGTGGTCATGAACGTTGCAGGAGGTACGCACACTTGGCCAGACGCTAGGCTCCAAGGCCCCCTCTCTCTTTATGGCGGATATAAACAAACCTTCACCGAACGCGCTCCGACGACGTACGAGGCAAGGCTCGTCTCAGCAGACGCAACCCAAGAACTGGGCCCAACCTTTCCGGTGTCGACGGTGCATTGCGAAAACATGCCTAGCGCCTCGGTGATCGATGGGTTCATGATTGAAGCGACGACGCAGACAGTCGCGAGCACCGCCGGTCTCACGATGACCACGGGTTGCAACCTGCATGTGCGAAGAAACGTCTTTTACCCAACCAATCCCGCGCCATGGACCGGGATTTTCATTGGCACGAACGACACCGCCGGGATTACGCCGCTGATTCGCGGAAACAATTTCCAGGATGACGCGGGCAACGTGCGTGCTGCGCTTGCAGATGCAGGCTTGTTCTCCAGCGGGAACTACGCGGCGCCCTCGTTCGTAGGGAACGACATCATATTCAATGATCCGACTAGCCGCGCCGGGGTCTCCTTATCGGATCAGGCGAGCGCCTCGGCAACCACCATCGAAGCCAACAACTTTTATCTGACAGCCAACACCGCAGTCCCGCAAGCGATCTATCTGAAGACCACAGCCTCGCCGCTGCAAATCCAGAACAATACGATTGTGCAGGACTCCGGCATTGGCGTCTATCTACGTAGCGACGATGCAACGATCGCTATCAGCGGAAACTTCATCAGCACTGCGAGCAACGGCTCCGGTTTGTATGTCACGGGCAGTGGGCTGGGGTCGCACCAGCAAGTGCAGATCGAACGCAACCGCATCTTTGGTAAAGAAAACGGGCTGTGGATCGATTACCAAGGCGCAGCCACGATTCGTAACAATCTGCTCGCGAGCAAGGACCGAGTCGTCTGGGCAGAGCGCGCGGGGGCAAGCTTGTTC
>JBIKMD010001072.1:0-2601 GCA_044359465.1 Myxococcota bacterium | reverse complement strand
CTGAGCTTGCTACTGGAGCGAGCGGCGCGTCGTTCACGCTCCTTGGCTCGCGCGGAAGCTGTACGTCGCATGCTGTACAGCACAAACAAAGGAAGGTGAGGCGCCATGACACGGCGCGACGCAACCATGATCCTGCGAGAGGGACAAGAGGAAAAGATTAGTGCTGCGAGCCGAGGCCTGGAAGGGTGGTGTGAAGACTTTCAGAGATCAGCAGGCTCCACACTTTGCGTACCAGCGTGCTCGACACGTTCGCGCGCTGCGCCTTTGGCGTCGGATCGTTGCTGGTTGAGAGCAACATCGCCGCAGATTGTTTGCCATTGCCAACGGCGACAGTGACCGCACTCGTTGTTGGGAGACCCGCGCCCAGAGCTAGAGATGTGTCCGCAGACGTGGTGGTCACACCTTTGATATTGCCAAAGTTCACGCCGCCGCCGCCCGTATTGAAATCGACGATCGGGCGTCCATTCATATAATCAAGCGCATAGAGACGACCTACCCCAGAGGGGCTTTCGCACGAATCAATGGTTGATGTTCCCGTCACCAAACAAGAACCCGTTGGTTGATAGGTGGTGAAGTACACGCCGCGGTTGAACAGATACGGAGCGTTGTTCACTTTTTCACCCGGGCGCAACATGAGGTACCACCCGAAGGTCGACGGTTGTGCCAAAGTTTGGACTTCGCCGTAGCTTGCTTGCGTGTTGAGTGGGCTCAGATCGTCTTCGGTGTTCGGTTGGCTCGCGACCTTGCGACCCTTCGATAAATTGAGTCCATAAAAACGATTGACGAACTTGAAACCATCATAAGGCGCGCGGCCGCAGCTTGCGTCGACAATGGCGCCGTCGAGCGCGACCCCTGAGGTGTGGGCGACGTTCGGATTGCCCACGAGATCGCGGTCGCCTGTCCCAACGTAGGTCCACAGATCGAGTCCACCGGTTTCGACTTCGCTGTAAACGTAGCCTGCGGCAACGAGCGAATACATGCCGCGGTACGGGTACTCAGCGGCGCTAATCGTGGCATTGGTGTCAGGCAGCGCAGCGTAAGCTTGGGTCGTCGCGCTGGCTACTGCCGTAGAGAAGATGCGTTTGCCGGTCCACTGCGCAATGCCCCCAACAGGAATCATGCCGGGCTCAGTGAAATCGAATTGCCAAACTTGGCCGCCAGTATCAACCGCGATTGCCATCGTCGTCGACTTGCTCGTGATGGGGAAGGGAACACCGGCCACCGGCGCTGCAAAGCTGTAGCGCATGGCTTGGCGCTCCGCATCAGCCGTGCTGTATTCAAACTTCCACAGCAAGGTGCCGTCACGCGCGTCCACCATGTAGACGCCGCGGCCGCCCGTTTGGTTGCGCGAGAAACCACCGTTGAGCAGCACCACGAAACGCGTGTAACGGTCTGCAGTGGTCGACAAATTGTTATCACCGTCGAACACCACTGGAAGAATCGGTGCTGGATTGGGGAAGACGTCGGACCAGGTGAGCGCCGCAGGTTCCGCGCGGCCGTTGATGGCGGTGCTAATGACCGTTGGGAACTCCCAAAGGAACTTGGGATTGACGGGATCAGTGACGTCTAGCGCGGTGAAGCGTGTGCCACCATCACGATCACCAACGACCATGACGGTTTTCCAGCGGTCGGCGTAAGCCGAAGAAGAGAAAGTCGTCGTGTTGCCGCGGTCAGAGGTGCCGGTGGCAAGGTAGGCATCGCGAATCATCGGTGAGCCGTCGACGTAATAGTTGTACTTTGTCGCACTCACTTCGCAAGCTGAGTTCACATCGTTCGGACACACGATCGCGGAGCCAATCTTAGGCAGCAAATGCGACGGCGCGTAGGCCCAAAGCTCTTCGCCGTTTCCTTTTGAGTAGATGATCGGATCCGTGCCTGTGATCGGCGTGCCTGCATCGAAGGCGTGAATAAAACCATCGTTGGCGCCCGCAATGATGACGCGCTTTCGTGGTTTGATGTTCGCAAAATAGGTGTCGTATGCGGAGTTCGCTCCCGGTGAGTAAGTAGGAGAGCCACGCAAGTCACCACCAGCGAAGACAATGCCGGGCGTCGAATGGTAGATGTCGCCCATCTTCCACCAGCCGCTCTTGGTGCCGTAGGTTGAAAGGCTGCGTTCGATTGGGCGCGCATAGCTGATGCCATTGATGACCACGCTGCCGCTGGCGCCCACAATGCCGTTGCTCACGTCGTTGAGCATGTCGAAGCCGCGGAAGAAGCGAATGACTTTGGTGGCAGCGTTGGTCTGCGTGGTTAAACCTAGCAAAGGCGCCAAGGTCGAGACGTTTGCGACAGTGAAGCCGTCCGGCGTGGTACCGCCACCCACAAGCGGATTGAACTTGGTGAACATTCTTCGTGCGCGCGCGTGGCTTTCGTCTGCACGCCGCGCGCAGCCGGACACATCCAAGTTGTAGGGATCCGTCGGCGTCTGTGCGCCGCGAATATTGTCTAGGTCACCAGCGAGGCAGAGTGCGGCATCCAGAACGGTTTCGAGAGTAGGTTACCTTCGTTGTCGAAGTCGACTTTGTTGTCGTTGGCGTCCAGCACGAACAACTCTTTCGCGTTTCCCGGATCGCCGTTGGTGTACTGCGTACCCGTTGTGAC
>JBIKMD010000078.1:0-9323 GCA_044359465.1 Myxococcota bacterium | reverse complement strand
CGAGCTCGTAGCGGTCGCCAATGTTGAGCGTTGCCATGTCGAAGTTCACGGGCTCGTCTTCGACGTACAGGATCCGCGGCTTGGTCTTGCTCGGGCCTGCCGCTGCGGGATTGCCAATTCTTCGCACCCCGTAGGGATGCCAGGGTTCGCTCAATCCATCGAATGTTTTTCCCGCCGGGGCGTCGCGGCGGCGGACGTTGCTAGTCGCGGCGAATGAAGGCCTGGACCTCCCCAAGCGCGTCGGTGAGCACCTGAACCACGCGGCGGCCGTTAACTGGGTTTTTCACGACAAAGCGGCGGCCCGTTCCTGTGTTTAGATCTGCCGATTCAACGAGATTTTCGGCCGATAACTGTTCAGCAAAGACGTCGCCGTAGACAACAATGCCATTTACGCAGCGCGCAATCCGAGGGAGCTCCTCTGATGCCCCCGCATCACCTCCGCCCGGATCGCAGCTTGGAGGCGCTGCTGAACAACTCGTTCCTTCAACTGGTAAGGTCACACCGGGCAAACACGTGAGCGCACTCGCACGGAGCAGATCGCGGCGAATGAGTCGCACGCGCACGTTGGGGTCGACATCACCAAGCGCGCGAACATCACCGACGGCCCTTGCGGCAACGATGGGTAGATTCACCACGACCCCGAGCTGAGCGGAAGTTGCACCTTGGAGCGACAGCCCCGACCGCGCGCCACTTGGCCCCGATTCTCCAAGCGCTCGTTCGACGCGCAAACGTGGACCCATGCGATCTCGCTCTGCCTGGCGCACGAGCCGTAGATCGCCGCTGGTTCGGTATGGGCGTGAGAGGGGGATGTACCCGGCTGGCGGAGGGGTCGGCTGTCGTTCGGTTCCAAAAGCGAGGCGATCGTTTGCCGAAGGTCCATCGGTCCAAGCGCGGTTCACTGCAATCGCGGGTTGAGAGGCGAATGCAGCGTTGACGCTGATTTTGTTCGAAGTGCTTAGCGAGGAGCCGCCTTGCGTCAGATAGGTAGCGACGCGTCCAACGCCGCGCTCCCAGCCAACGAAGTCAGGCATTCCGTCCTTGTTGATGTCAGTCACTAACGACGACGTTGTATCAAGCGTTGTCGAGAACGCTTCAGGGGTCTGGCCGGCAGCGTTTTCGACTAGGCCGCTCGCTAAACCTCCAGTGGTTGCAGCCATGGCAACGAGGAGAGAACCGCCAACGGAAGGGGTGCCGTTACTCAGGATGAGATCACGCGCAGCGTCGCCGTTGACATCCACGAACGACAAAGTTCCGGAGCCGCTGACTTGGTTCGTGATCACAGGCAAGGCTTCAAAGGTGCGAAGGCCCGTCAACCGTCGAGACCTGGCCAATCCCGAGCCCGTCGCGATGATGTCCGCGTCGCCATTGCCATCGATATCAGCGGTTCCCACCGCCGCTACAGACACATTGGAGGGAACGGGGACGAGCGGGAGGTCGCCAGAAAAGAGGACCGTCAGCGCGTTGCCATGAAGCAATAAATCCGTTTCGCCATCGTGATCGAAGTCGGCACTTTGTAAACCCGGCGCGGACGCGAATCCACTCAGGGTGATCTGCGAGGGGGAGCTAAAGCTACAGTCTTGTCCGGCTGTGAGCACGGACAGTGTGGTGCTGCTCGCGACGATGAGGTCATCAAAACCATCGCTGCCCGGGCTTGTGTCGCCTGCCCGCACGTCGGCGAGCAACCATGTTGAGCCCGAGGTGTTCAGTGCCGGGACGAGCACGACGCTCTGCGTGAAGGTGCCGTCACTCACGCTTGCGTTGCCATTAGCGCGCAGCACAAACACCTGACCATTGGCTGCAATCACCAGGTCATCGCGTCCATCGTGATTGCAATCGGTTCGCACCATCGCCCGCTTGCTGAAGTTGAGTGAGCCTGCGCCGGACAGGACATGCGCCGGGCTTGCGGGAAGCGTGAAATCACCACTCGCCACGTCTACACCGGGCTCGCCCGAGAGCAACGAGACGCTCCGGTTCGTAGCATCGAGAACGGCCAAGTCGGGCGCGCCGTCGGTATTGAAGTCACCGACGACAACACTGCTCGCGACGAGCGTTTTGCTGACGCCCGCAGCGATGCGGGCTTGCTGTACGCCGCGGCTCGAGTCCAAAGAACCCGAGGTGTTCAAGGGGCGCACGCTTCCAAACACACCGGGCTCGACGGGCGACAAGTAAGCCGCCAAGCACCCATCCGTTGGTGGTTGACCCGCGGCAAAATCGGCGCGCCCATCGGCATTGAAGTCTCCCACGGCGATTCCCAGGGCTGCGACAGTGCGCACACTTTCGGCTGCTCCGTACGTCCCGGCTCCACTCATCACTAGTCGCATGGGAAACGAGCTATAGTCGGGCGGCGAGATCAGCCCATTGAACATCAAATCAACTTGGCCATCGCCGGAAAAGTCGGCGGCGGCGAGGTCTGTCGAAGTGACTGTCGACACGGCGTCTGTGAGCGAAAAGCCCCCGGTATCGAGCCCGAGCGCAATGTGGGTGATGTCAGGGATCAAGCGATCTTGAGCCACTAAGTCGGCAAGGCCATCGAGATTGACGTCGGCCAAGTGCATCTCGCGAAGCGCCAGCGGAAGATTGTCGTCGATTCCAGTGAAGGAACCATCACCAGCGCCAATCAGGACTCTCACTTTCGAATTATCCGAGATCATGAGGTCGATTTTGCTGTCTGCATTCCAGTCGTGAGCGAGCATGCTGTATCCCCCGCCCACTGGTCCGTACAGCACTTGCGGCCCTGTCATGTTCGCGCCTGGCTGCGTGAGAATAACGACTGCGTGCGCGCCCACTCGCAACGCAACGTCCGCCACCAGGTCGCCGTTGAAGTCAGCAAGTGCGAAGCCTTCGGCTCCCGGAGTATCCACAGAGCTATTTGCCGTTTTCGCAAAGCCGCCCGCGCCATTTCCAACGAACACTTCGAGCCGCACGTTAGAGGGAGGACGTGTCAGCGCCACGATGTCATTGATGCCATCCCCAGACTTATCGGCAATGGCCAACTGGCCAACCTCGCCGCTCGAAGCGAAGGCACCGACAACGATGTTCGGCACAGTCGCAGCGCCCGGAGGAAACAAAGCGACACCAATGGAATTGCCGAACTCGCTTTGGACCCACACCAGATCATCCGAGGCGTTGTTGTCCAATCGTCCCGCCACCGGTGCTCGGCAGAAGTCGAAGAACCCGACTCCATTGCTGTTGAAGCCGCCACTCGTGCGCACGTTTTCCAGCGCAGAAACTTCGACGCTCGACGTTTTTCCCTCGCGCAAATCGCGCGCCGTGACCCGCACGCGTAGATTGTTCGGGCGAGTCAGACCTGTCACATCCCAAATTACTTGATGGCGAATGCCCGGCGGCGAAGCATCGAGTGGACGGGTCGCCAAGTTGTCCAGCCTACTGCTACCAAAACTCGGATAGACGTTGATCGGACGCCAGCCTGCTTCCGTCAAATACTCGAGCGTCACATCCACGGGATCCGAGGCGACGTCAGCGATCGAGAACGAGATGGGAACTCGCTGCGCGCCGTCGAGCGCCACATCACCTCCGGCTTGCACATCGAGCAAGATGGGTGGGCCAGACGGCCTCGTGTCGATGCGAAAGGGACCGATCAAAACGGGAGTCGATAGCGCTTTGCCATCGCTCGCTGTGAGCTCGAGCTGAACGTTTTCGAACACTCCAAGGCCAAGCTGGGTCGCTTGCCACACAAACACGTGGGAGTCTGTTGTTGACAGTGAAGTTTGCGCACTGCTGGTGAGCGCTTGTTGCCAGATGCTCCCATCAAACACGCGCACGGCGATCGAAGGACTGTCGCCGTCATCATCCTCTAGCCTAAACGAAACACTGACCGTCTCTGCCTCCACGAGACAGGTCTCGTCCGAGCTAGCGCACACGGCGCCCTGGCTCGCGTCCGCACTCGGCGGAAGCGTGCTCTCCTTTTGCAGGCGCGGCGGCGAATTGGTGTTGTCGTAGATGAACGGTGCCGAGAGGAGGCGCGTGGCGTAAGCGCCGAGTGCGTCGCGCAAGGTCACGCGAAGACGCGCAGTGTTGCTGTCAGAAACAGCGAGCAGATCCGATCGCCAGCCGAGCGTCGTGGTCGCAGAACCGTCTGCGCTCGAACCGATGAAGCCGCCAAGGCCAAAGGGAAAATGCGTCGAATCAACGGGAACAGAGATCGTATCCGCCACGAAATCGCCAGCGCTCGAGTATTCTACGACAAGCAGCTCGACCGCATCAGCCGCGCTATCAACAGGAGCAAGCAATAAGGCCGCTGTCGCACGCGCGCGCCCCTCTGCAACGCTGAGCCCGGCATCACTCGGGGCGTCGTTCCCAAGCGAGAAGATGGGTGACTCCACAAACTCAAAGGGCGTGCTCGTGGCGCTCACGGTTGCTGCTGCCAAGCGCAGCTTCACTTCAGCACAATAGCGCAGGGTGGGGCTTTCGGGCGCACCATCACCGTCAAGGTCGAGTGGCGACACGGCGAGCCCGCTTCCGTCAGTGGCATCGAGCGCCGCTTGCCAAGTGAACGACTTCGTCGCGCCGAGATCGCGGTTGAGCAAACGCGTTTCCTCGGCCACCGTCGCTGGCCGCCATTCAGTGAACGCTCCAGAGGCTAAGCAGCGGGTCGCGAACTCCAGTGTGAGTTGCACGTCATTTGCGCTCGCAGTGGCAATGTTCGCGGCGAAGCTCACTTGGTTGAGCGCGCGCTGCGCCGAACCGACAGAGACAAAACTGGCCTGCGGTTTTTGCGCATCGAGGAACAAGCAACGCCCCGCTACGCAGCGCCATTCGCTGCTTGGGCACTCGTTGTTGTTCTCACAGGTGATGTTCGTATCGGCGGGCACCGCGAGATTTGGCTGACACGCCACGACGAAGCTGGCGAAAACGTAGGAAACGACAACGACAAAACGCATTGCAACGGAGCTTGACACAAGAACTAAAGCCTACGCGTTTGCTGGCTCAGATCATCTGCGTGAAATCCCGCGTGCGCAGCTTCGCAAGCGGCAGCCCGAGCTCGTGCTCCGCAAAGGCGCCGGCGTCGTAGCCACGTAATAAAAAGCTTACAAGGCCAAGCGCCGTAGCGGCATCATCGAACACCCCTCCAACGACCCGTGCATGCGCAGCCGTTTCCACAAAGCGTTTGAGACGCGCCACGGTGGCGTCTTTGTTTTGAAGGAAAAACGCGTAGAGCGCGCCGTAACGCGCGACACATTGCGCTGGATGCAAATCCCAGCCTTGGTAGATGCCTGTGGCCAGTGCGCGACGAACGTTCTGTGCGTGCAGCTTGAGCCCTTTTTTGACAGTGGCGTCGTCGCCCACTGGAAGAAAATTGGTCGCCCCATCAGAGACACGCACGTTGGTTTGCAAAAGCATGAGCTCTTTGGCGCGATCGCAGAGCGGATGATCGAGCCGTTGTTCGCTGGCGGCAACGTCGTGCGCAGAGAGGAAATCATAGGCGCCAAAGTGCACCGAGGTGCAGCGCCCCTCGCACGCTGCGATCAGTGCCGGCAGTGCGAAACGATCGTGCATGACGAGCGCTTCTTTGGTTTCGACCATGAGCTCCAGATCAAAGGCTGTGGCTTTGGCGGCGGCTGCCACCTCGCTAGTGTGCATCACTTTTGGCAGCGTGACTGTGATGCGTTTGGTAGTCGGGCCTAGCGCCTTTGTGAAAATCTCGAGCGTGCGCCGGGCTCTTGCCTCGGTGGCGCCGAAGAAGCGTTTGGTGCGCAGGCCAATGAAGGGGCAGTCGACTGTTCGCACGGCAAGGCCCGCAGCTTCTGCGTCCTTGTCTTCTTCCGCGTCCGAGCGAATGCCGTAGCCGTCTTCAAAGTCGATGCGAAAATCTTCGACTGCGTTTTGCAGCTTGTGCCTCACGCGCTCGAAAACCTCTTGGCCGGCGTCAATGCCGAGCACCTCAGACAGGGCCTGCGGTGTGGGCGTATGCGCTTCGAAGGTGCGCTGGGCTAGGCGTGAGAGCTTGTGCGGCGTGTCTGACTTGAAGAGGTGTGCTCCGCCGTAGACGACGTGCACCGGTGCTTGGATCATAGACGTTGGATGTAGTCGATCATGTAGTTGTCTGGCGCTTTTTTGTCTTTGAGCTCTGTGACGTGCACCATGATGCTGTCGCCGGGCTTGAGATACGACGCCGCAAGATTGCGCTGCGTGAGCGGATTGCTCAGGTCTGGTCCTGCCGTGGTTTGGCCGAGCGCTACTTGCGCTTGAATGTAAGTGACCTTCTTTAGCTTCTTTGCGAGCTCGACCGCCTTCGGGGCGCCCGTCACTTTGATCTTGAGCGTGACGATTGGGAACTGGCCCTTCACCACCTGGACGACCGTCGCTTTGAAACGTTCGTTTTCTTCGCCAGGGCTGCTTTGCACTAGATCAACGGCCCGGCCCACGCGAATAGACCCGCCTGCTTCTGGTGCATCCATGGACAATGCCGGGAGCGCGTCGAACTCCAGTGCCGCCAGTTTGTCCAGCGCTTCCGTTTCAGCAAGGCCTTTGACTTGAATCGTTTCACCCGACAGCGTCACCTCCGCAGGCGCGAGCTTGTCTTTGATAAAATCGGCGACGGCCCTCGCCTCACCCTTGAGGACTTTGAGCGTCACTTCTTTGGGCGCTTTGCTGGTGACGCCGACGATGCCGTCTTTGTAGTGACCGTCCGCCTTGACCAGCATGGGATCTCCGGCGACTAAGAGCGACACAAAGGGGGCGATGGCGGCGAAAGTGGAAGCCATTCAGAAAGCTCCTAATATTGGCGGTTTGATCGCGACCGATTTGATCGCACCAGGGTGAGTCAGAAAGCAAGTGCAGGGCGCAGCTCCAAAAAAACGCAGCCTACTAGGCCGAGTCAGCAAATGGCTCGTCCTTGGCTTTGTGGCGTTCGTTCTTCTGGTCGTGCTCGCGGTTGTGGGCATTCGTCTCTATTATACCGACGCTCGGCTCACCGCGCTTGTTCGTGCGCAGCTCAAAAAATATGTGCCCTTGGATGTAGGTATTGGCCTCGTTGAGCTGCGGCTGCTGCACGGCATTGTTATCAAGGATCTCCGGGTTGGGCCGCCCACCTCTGACTATAAAGAGAACGTCCTCACCCTGAACGAAGTGCGCCTCGGTTATCGGCTCTGGCCGCTGCTCGACAAGAAGATCGCCGTCGACGAAGTTGGCTTAGATGTCCCCACCGTCGTTCTCGAGATGCAGAACGGCAAGTGGAACGTCCTGGCGATTGCAGACAAGTTTGCGTCTGACACGCCAAAGGAGGAGCCCGCCACTCAGCCAGAAGAGGACACAGGTGGCATTGGTGTAGAGATCAATCTGAGCGCAGCCACGATCGAGGAGCTGTCTGCTCGCATCATCTCTCCAGACATCAAAGCAGCGCTAAACCACGTGAGCTTGCGTGTCTCTGGCCGTTACACCGGCGCCGAGGCTCAGGCGAAAGCCGAGCTGCACATTGGTGATGAAGCACACGGCGCGTCCAAAGTGCGCGCCGAGCTCGAAGGCACAGGCCAGGCGACTTTGGATTTGCGCTGGGATGTGTTTGCCGAGGCCACGTCTCTCAGTGCCGGCAGCGTCAAAACCAAGCTTGTCGCGTCGGAGATGAAGGGCGTCATGGCGGGGTTTGTTTTGCCGCCGCAACCTCTCACGCTCGAGCTGGAAGCTGACGCGAGTCTGCTCACCCAGCGTGCTGCGGTCACCAAGTTGACGTTAGCGCTCGGCAAAGTGTTGTCGCTGGCACTGAAAGCCACTGCGGCAGACCTTTTGGGCGATGTGGATCTCAACGTCACGCAGGCAGACCTCGACACGGATCTCGACGCGCTACTGCGCTTGCTCCCGGCGGGTATGGTGCCGGTGCGCGCGTCTGGCGCCGCGCAGCTACGCGATGCTTCTGTGCATGCAAGGCTCAGCGCACTCAAAGCACTGACGCCCTTCGATGCCAAACTTGCGCTTCGTCTAGACGGGGTGCGTGTTGAGCACGACGCAGCAACGCTGGTTGGCTTAGATGGCGCACTGGTGGCGCAACTTGGCCGGGACGGCGCCCTTGCGCTTGATCTTGGTTTAAATTTGCCGGAACTATCTTCGGGCGGGGCGACCGTGAGCGGCGCCGTGCTCTCGTTAAAGGCCAATGGCCCGGCGTCGCTCATGCAGGGCAAGCTCAGCTCCGCGCTTTCGACCAAGGTGTCGCTAGCGGCAGAGACGATTGCGCTCAAAGCGCCGTCGCTCGTCGTCAGCAAGACAGCGATCGCGCTCGACGCCAAGTTGGAAGATCTAGCCGCAGAGAAGGCCGATGCTGTGCTCGATATTGCGCTCGGCAACGTGCGCTTTGAGTCACCTACGCTCGGTGTGGCCAACGCGCCACTGACACTGTCTCTCGCTGCATCTCGCCGAGCGCCCGTGATCACTGTCGACAAGCTGAGCCTGCTCATCAGCAATGTGATTGGGTTGTCGCTCACGGGCGACGTAACGGTAAAGCCAAAGGGCGTGTTCGACTTGGCGCTCGAGCTACTGATCAGCGACATCGACGCGCAAAAAGCGATCGCGCTAGCGCCTTCCAAGCTTCGCGCGGATCTTGACGCTTATGGCGCGCAAGGCCTTGTCGGCCTCAAAGCGAGTCTCAAAGGTCCCGTCACCGCGGATGTTGCCAAGCACTTCGAGCAAGACACCTTCGAGTTGCTCGACGCGGGCACACCCTTCGATCTCGAGCTCGGTTTGTCTTGGAAAGGGCTCGGCGCGCGGGTTGGCAGCATGATGCTGAGCGGCTCCGATGGATCGATCGGCCTCGTGACCAAGCCCAAACAACTGAAGGCCGCGATTGAACTCGGGCTCGCCAAGTTTACGATGGACGGCGAAACGCCGGTTGCGCTGGATGAGGCCGCGTTCACGCTCGATGCGTCATACGAAAAAGGCGAGGCCTCTGGCGCAGGTAACCTCCGGCTCGGCCGGACGTCAGTGCCGACGCAGCTCACCCTGCCACTTGCCGAGACGTCGCTCGATTACGAGCTGTCCTATGCGCGCGGCGGCGAGATTGCGATCAATCGTATTGCGCTCACCGCGCCCACCCTTGGCGCGAACGTCATGCTGCGCGGAAGAGTAGCCAAGCCAGAACGACTCGTGGCGACGAAGGCTTGGACGCTACCGGCCTGGAAGGCGACCTGGAAGGGTCTGCAAGTGGACGCGTCCTTGAGCCTCGACATCAATTTGCCGAGCGGAACGAAGTTGCTGCCTGGGAGCGATCTCACACTCGGTGGCGGCGCCGGGCTAGATGTTGATGCCACCATTGCCGACGGGCTCGTGAAGATTGGTGGCGCGCTGAAGATGAGCAAGCTGAACGTGCTCATGGG
>JBIKMD010001071.1:0-2603 GCA_044359465.1 Myxococcota bacterium | reverse complement strand
CCAAATCGATAAACGTGAGCGACACCAGCAAACACACGAACACGAAGTAGAGCACGTAGGCGCCCGTCGGACCGAAGCGCACCATGAGCGCCCACGAGAGCAGTGCCGTCAGCAGCTCAATCATGGGATAGCGCGGCGATATGGGCGCTTTGCACTTGCGACACTTTCCCGCGAGCCAGAGCCAGGCAAGCACTGGAACGTTGTCGTACCAAGCGATGTGCGACTTGCACTTGGGGCATGCAGAGGGCGGGGAGACGACCGAGATCTTGTTCGGCACCCGGTAGATCACGACGTTGAGAAAGCTTCCCCAAACGGCGCCCAGACTCACGGCGACCATCGTCCAAAACCAAGGCGGCAATTGAGCAAACGTTTCTTGCACGACGCTTAGAACCTAACGCGCAGGCGGCGGCGTCCCCACTATTTGATTGCGCCCAGCCTCATCCCGAACGACGATGGGCACATGGTCGAGCTTGGCGAACGTCCGCTGCTGCCCCCGGGAACGAGCCCCTTTCGGGCGAAGGGCACGACGTATTCTGGGCACCTTCAGTGGGTGAACGAGAAGTATCCCGGCGGACGCGAGGCGTATCTGAAGGCGCTCTCGTTCGACCCGCAAATGGCGGCGTTTCACTCGCAGATCTTCTTGTCTGCGATTTGGTACGATTTTATGCCGCTCGTCTGCGCGGGTGTGACTTGCGCTCGCGCTATGAACATGGACTTCGAAGCGTTCATTGCCTACCGAGCGCGCTACCAAGCCGAGTTGGATCTGCGTGGTGTGTATAAAGTCCTTCTCGCCGTCACCCCAAACTCGTTCCTCGCGCGCAAGCTCACGACAGTGCTCGCGCGCTACTTCGACTTTGGCGAGCCCGTAGTGATCGAAGAACATGTGGGTCACGTCATCTGTGAAGTACGGCGCGTGCCGCAGATGTTCGCCTCGTGGATGCGCGCGTGTTTTACCGGATTCATTCAGGCTGTGCTCGAACAGGGTGGTGCCAAGGACGTCACCGTGTACGCCACGAGCAGCGCAGCCGAAGAGGTGCAGGGTTACCCTGGTTGCACCGTGCGTTTGGACATTCGTTGGAAGTGAGCGCTTAAGGCTGCGCTCTCACAATACGCCCACCATCGCGCGCAGTTTGTGGGTGGTGTCTTTGTCGACGAGTGGGCCGTGGCCTGCGCACAGCTGCCGAATGGGCGCTGCGCCTTGCAACCGTTCTACGTATGCCTGCACGAGTTGGTGGGTGCTGCCAACGTCGAGCGAGAAGCCGGGCATCGCCATGGTCAGGCGTTCGAACAAACGCTGCGGCGCAGGACCCGCTAGAATCGCGTCACCCGAGAATAGGGTTGCACTCGGCAAATGCTGCAACATGATCGAACCCTCGGTGTGGCCATGCACATCGATGATCTCCCAATCGTTTCGCCAGCGGCCTTCACTGAGCGATTCGTCGACTTTGACGCGTACCGGCGACAAATCCTCAAAGGTGCACACCACGCGTTCGTACCAAGACTGCTTGGGAACACCAACGAGCTTTGGCGCCGGGCACTCTCCGCACAGGATACGCGCATCGGCCTCATGACAAATGATCGGGGCATCATACGTCTGACGCAGCCAGGCCGCGTTCGCCGCGTGGTCACCATGGCGATGCGTGAGGATGACCCCGTGCAGATCGCCTTTGCCCCTAATGCCCCAGCGGTGCAGCCGGGCGCGCAGCTGCAGGCGTTCGAGCGTATAGCCCGTGTCCACGAGATAGCGCTTGCCCTGGTGCTCGAGCAGCCAGACGTTGGAGATGAACATGTTGGTCGCCAGGCGGATCATACAAACAGCAAAGCGAAACTTCGCGCTGGCGTCCACTAACTGTTAATGTTCGACGCAGATGTGGGTGGCATTCACGATGACTCTGTGCTTGCTCGGCGCGCCAAAGCACGTCGAAAAGCTCCAAGAGCCCATGACTGTGGCGGCCAAACGCGAGGCTGAACAGAAGGTTCAGCAAGACATTCAGCTCAAAATCCAAAAGGCCATTGCCGCCATGAGCGACGACGAGAAGCTTGCCCAGCTCATGGTCGTTGGTTTCTCTGGCACGAGCGTCAACGAAGAAGTGGAAGATCTCGTAGGCCGCATGCGCGTGGGTGCGGTCGCTTTGTTCTCGCGCAACGTCAAATCACCCGACCAAGTCCGTCGTCTCAGCAAGGGCATGCGCGACCTTTCGAAAGACGGCGTGCCTCCGTTTATTGCGATCGACCAAGAGGGCGGCCTCGTCGTTCGGCTCAAGAGCGGGGTGAGCGTGCTTCCTGGGATGATGGCGCTTGGTGCCACGCGTTCGCGCACACTCGCGTATTTGTCTGGCCGCGCGATTGGTGCCGACCTGCGCTCGCTCGGCATCAGCATGAACTTTGCCCCGGTGCTAGACGTCAACAGCAACCCTGCCAATCCGGTCATTGGCACACGCTCGCTTGGAGAACGGCCGGAGCTGGTTGCCGAGCTCGGCCGCTGGTTCGTACGCGGCGAAGACGAAGCAGGTATCATTAGTGTGGCCAAACATTTTCCTGGTCACGGCGATACGCAGCTCGATTCACACTACGCGACACCGTCGCTGGATTTGGATCTCGAT
>JBIKMD010001069.1:0-2604 GCA_044359465.1 Myxococcota bacterium | reverse complement strand
TCAGTGGCAGGGTAGGATCCTGGCCCATCGAGACACTCAGCGCCTCACGCACGAGGGATTCTTTGCTCGGCCAACGCCGATACACGCTCGTCTTGTTCACCCCCGCGCGCTTCGCTACCTGAGGCACACTCAGGCGCTCGAAGCCGTACGCCGCGAGTTGTTCCAGGGTCACGGAGAGCACCTGGCGAATCATAGGCTCGCCGCGTTGCTTCTTCTTACTCGGCTTCTTCGGAGTTTTTGGACGCGCCATCATCGTCACTTTTAAAACCAACGGCGCGCGCGCGCAAGACAAAGCAACTGGCAGTTGCTTTTTCAGTTGCACCAAGAATGACCGACTGCTACAAAGCAACTTGTAGTTGCTTTAATGTCAGGAGCAAAAAATGAAGCCTAAGTTCGTGTTGAGGCAGACATGATCGCGCCCACGCATCCCCTGCTCATGTTCGTGCAAGCGTTTCTCACCCAGGCGGTCGGCTACTTTGCGGTCGTCAGTGTGGTGTTCTTGGTGGTGTGGAAGTGGGGCGAGCGACGATTTGCACATGCGCGCATTCAGGAAAAAAAGCGATTCAACCGCCAGCAATGGATGTTCGAAGTGCGCAACACGCTCGTGACGCTGGCGGTCGGCACCACGAGTGCCGTCGGCATCTCCTTGCTCTACGCGGCGGGGCGCACCAAACTGTCGACTGACATCACGCAATTTGGCGTGCTTCAAATTGTTGGCAGCATCATCGGCATCATCGTCTTGAACGACGTTTGGTTCTACGGGTGGCACCGGCTCATGCACCATCCGCGGCTGTTCCGCTACGTGCACGCGGTGCACCACAAGAGTGTCGACGTGAACCCGTTCTCGTCCTATTCGTTTCACGCGATCGAAGCGTTGATCCTCGGTGGGTGGGTCGTGCCATTCGTGCTGTACGTGCCCCTCTTTCTGCCGGTGCTCGGCGTCATGCAGGGCATCGGGCTCGCAAACAACGTCATGTCTCATTTGGGCTACGAGTTTTTCCCCGCATGGTTTTCCCGCGTGCCGCCCTTCAAGTGGCTCAATACCGCGACCTTTCACAGCCTGCACCACACGCGCTTGAACGGAAACTATGCACTCTTCTTCCGGTGGTGTGACACGCTGTTTGGCACCGAAGTACCAGAATACGAAGCAACGTTCACTCAACGAAAAACGGGCGACTAGCGATACTACTTCGAACGCAACGCGCTCGAGCACGCGGCGCTGAGCGTCTGTTTTAGCTTGGCTCCGCAAGCGCTCAGCGCTGCGCTCGTCTCGCTCGTGCTCGGCGTGGCGCAACCCGCAATCGCACCAAAACAGTCCGCAAAACTGGTGAGCGCCGTCAAATCAGCGGAGGAGCACTGCGCAATGTTTGCACGGCAAGCGTCTCGGGTGATGCGCAGACCCGCCATGCCACACGCCTGCTGCGTTTTGGCAAACGCAGCCGAGCCGTCGACGAGCGTGTCGCAGGTCTTTGCTTGTTCAGCAGTCACTGGCGGTTTCACGCCGGTGCGCTTCAACATTTCTTGCGCGTGGGCCGCTTCAGGATCGAGCTCCAGCGCGCGCGAGAACGACGTTGCCGCAGCAGATTTGTCACCGCGTCGCCAGGCGATCACCCCGAGCCAATAGTGCGCGCTAGTGGCCTCGGGATCGACGGCAAGTGCGCGATTGCAAAACGGTTCAGCGTCGTTATCCCGCACGGACGCAGTGAGCGCCTCGCAAAGCGCCGCAAGTGGCGCCGATGCGTTAGGATGCGCCGCGAGCACGATCTGCGCGGTCGCTTCGGCCTCTTGCCAACGTTTGGCTGCAAGCAGTGCCAGCACCGGCGTGAGCTCCGATTGCATGCGACATTCCTCCGCGGCGCTCAGCCCGAGTGGGATAGCCGCGCGGCGGCGCGCTATCACTGCCCACTTCTGGACGAGCACCGAGCGCTCGCTGCCGGCGTTACGCGCGGCCTTCTCTGCGAGCGTTAGGCAGCCAGCGCTTTGTGCGAGCGTAGCAAAATAGTCCCACATCGCCTCTGAGGTATTCACGCGATCGACGAGCTCGCCGGCTCGCACCAACGATTCCGCACCCGCACCCGCATCACCCGCGAGCAGCTCAGTCTGGGCACGCATCAGCACAGCCATAGGGTCTGACGGACTCCGCTCAACTGCCTGCAGGCATTTTTCCCGTGTGCCCGCGCCCTTCGGATCCACCGCAAGTGCTACACGGCAGCCTAGCGAAAGCACGTCGGGATGCGTCTCGTAGTCGAAGATCTGAGACAACGCTTGCTGGGCCAAGTCATTACGTCCGCGATCCGCGTGTTCTTTCGCTTCGCGCAGCCAGGCGGCTTGTCGCTCCGGCAGCGGCGGAGATGAAGACACTGAGGTTTCGCCGCTACCAAGCCACGCGAGCGAGGCGTTCAAGCCCTCCTTCTCGAAGCTCCCGTCCTTAGCGTGGGCGCGCAAATACGTCGCCGCTTCGTGTTTGTACTGAAGCATCTCGCTGCCGTCTTTGAGCAACGCAGGAAAATGCGCGAGCGCAATACCAAGCAGCTCCAAATCGACGCGCGAAAATGCACTAGCGTCCAAGTGATAGTCCGGATTCATGATGCGTTCGCGACCAAG
>JBIKMD010001070.1:0-2604 GCA_044359465.1 Myxococcota bacterium | reverse complement strand
AGAAGAAGCCAAGGTCTGCATCGCGACCGGATTGGTGGCTCTTGTGCGGGCGAACGTAGCCGCCGTCTTTCTTTCCAATATGGTTGACGCGAAGCGGCGCCGAGTCCGGAAACTGCTCTTTGACGAGGCGCGCCGCCGTGGACAGATAGTCGACCGTTTCTTGGGTGCCCCAAGCGTACTCAGGAACTACCAAAGTCCACGCTGGATCTTGCGACATCTTCACCGCACTGATCATGCGACCGGAATCAGCAAAACCGACCGAAATGGATCCGAGCGATTGCAAATCGCTGCAAAAACGCTTGTCCAACTCCTGGTCTGAAATGTCTGTGGTGTAGCGAATCGTGTCGTCTAGTGGCTCGTTTGCGCCAGGCAGCGCTTCCGACTCGGGATCAACGCCTGAGGCCGGTTCTTCTTCATCATCCGCCTCGTCCGCATTGTCGTCGGTCTCTTCAGCCGCGGCTGCAGGCTGTGATGTGGGCTCTTCCGCTCGCGCGGTGGCATAGAGGAACGACGACAAAATCAGGATGTAGGCGCGAATGACCAAGCGAAATCTCCTGCAATCGAACACCTAGGATTCCCGGTGCTTACCCAAGGCGTCAACTATTTGTGAAAAACAAACCAAAACGCGAGTCATTCCATCACAGGACTTGCAAGACAATCGTGAACGGCTACAGTTCGCCTTTGTGAATACACTCCTTTTGGTTCTCGCCGTTTCCGCTGCCCCAGCACCTAAAAAAGCCGAAGATCCACAGCAAATCGCCGAAAAGTACCTGGCTGCCTTGGCCGATCCCAAGAAACAGCAAGGCAAAGAGTTCCTTCTCGGCGGCGTGAGCTTGGATGCCAAGGCGGCCGCCGTTGTGGCTCCCAAGATTATCAGCAAGGCCGAACCTCGCACTGAAGAGGGCCAAATTGCAGATATTCAGGGCGCGGTCGACGCACTCGACAAAGCCGGTTTGCAGTTGCTCGGGGAGGGCGCGGCGCTCGGTGGCGCTGGTGATCCAGAGCGTCAGGTGAGTGTAGAAGAAGCGCGCAAGATGGCCGAAAAAACCAAACAATTGCGCAAAGACCTGATGACCAAATTCCCGGTGTTCGCGGACGTCATTCGCGCCGACAAAATGCTGTACTGGCATCCGAAGAATCCGGCGCGCCAGATCCTGCAAAAGTCAGAACGGGCTGGTGCCTACAAAGTCGAGTACGTGGCGTTCACGGTGGAGTCGAAAGACAGCGCCAAGGACAAGCCGCGCCAATGGCCGCTGCGCGTTGTGCGTCTCAAGACAGATACAGTGGATTCAGGTTGGAAAGTGCTACCGGCGTCGGCTTGGGATCCAGAGTAAAAGCGCGTCAGGGTTTGGACCTGTGTGTCGATGCGAGCGCCGCCCGGCGCCGCTTCTATCGCGTGCTCACGGAATTGTGAGCGTCGCGACCGCGCTCAGCGGACATCAATTTGCGTAGCTAAACGTGAAGGTAATTTCGGCGTTGTTGCCGCTCGCTTTGGGGAAGCTCCACGTCTTTAGCTTCGCCGCGAGGCATTGTTCGAGAGACTTGTCAGAGCTGCTCAGCATCTTCACTTGCAGCGCCACACCTGCGCTCGTGACGAACCAATGCAGCGTGATGGATCCCGTTTGTTTCGCCGATTCGAAGCAGGCTTTCACCTCTGCTTTGTGGCTCGCGAGCAAGCCGAGGAGCGCATTGCGATCCAAGTTGCCTGCGAGAATCAACGCAGGTGCCACGGACTTAGTCGCCTTGTCCGCGCGTTTTTCGTCGCGCTCTGCCTCGGCTTTGGGCGCGTCGTCTTTTGGCGCAACCGTTGCCGCTGGACGCGCTTCTTCCTTGCGTCGCGCGAGGCCGCCAAGACCAGCTGAGTCACCTACTGCCGTGCCCTTGATCGCGCCATAGCCGCCGCCGCCACTGCCGGTTCCACTCAGCCCGAGGCCTACCGAGCCATAGTTCTCGTAGGCCATGGCTTTCTTCGCCGGAGGAGCGGCCTGCAGGTACTGAACTTGACCTGGACCAGCCATGCTCGCATCGACGCCTTCTGGCGTTTCGACCGGCTGCACGATCGTTTGGCTCTTCCCGTCCACCTTCGAAGATTTGTCTACCGCAACGAAGCTCGTGTACTTCGTCACCATGCGGTAGCTGAGACCAAGCGCCGTGATGGCATCGATTGTAGACGCTTGATTGCCGTTCCAGAGATCGCGTTCGAGGTCGTTCACTTTGCTGCGCGCCCACAGCGTCGCCAGCGGCGCTCGCTCGAGGTTTTGTGCCGTAGTCGTCACTTGCACTGGCAGCTCGATCGTCTTGCCGTTGTATTTGCCGCGAACGAAAATGGTGTGCTCGCCCGCTTGCTCTGCGATCTTCGCGTGCAGCGTCATGGGATGGCTCGCGAACAAATCAGGCGTCTGAGAAGGATACACGTCACTCACTTGCAGCCCGTTCCAGTCGATCTTGATGTCTTCGATGACTGGGCTGTCGATGTAGCGATAGAACTTGTTCACACTCGTGACCGGATCTTCGCGCGTCGTGGAATAGACGGTGAGGCCCTCGCCCTCTTTGCCAAGGCCGTCGAGCAAGTAGCGGTTCACGCTCGAGCCCACACCAAAGCCG
>JBIKMD010000118.1:0-8088 GCA_044359465.1 Myxococcota bacterium | reverse complement strand
CGAGCAGAACGCAGGCGACGCCTACTTTTAGTTTCCAGTCATTGCGTTTGCGTCTTCGCTTGCCCACGACGCTTCATACTCTAACACTCAGTTTGCTGAAATGTCGCACGGCTCGCTCTCGCGGCGCGTCTCTTCGAGTGTCAGCGGTTCTACTTTTCTGCCGGCGCTCGTAGGCAAGGTAGCTAAACACGTGTTGATGATAGCGCTCCGATACACGACCAGATCTTTGTTCGACCCGCTGCCACCTTTGATGTTGTGCGCGGTGTAACATGCCTCGAGCGCGGGGCTGACGAGCGTGCGGCGGTTTCCTTTTTGTAGGCCCTCGTAAACACGCGCCGCTTCACCGGCGGAGATGTGTTGATCAAAAGCGCAGTGTTTGAAGTAGCTCATGACGAGCTGACGATCTGGCTGCACGGTGAGCCGGTACGGAACGCCGCTCACGTTGATGTCGAGATCAAGCGTTTGATGCTGCGTCTCGCACTCGCTTGCGTACACGTTCGCCCACAAAGAGGGGCCCGGATCCGGGGGCGTGTCGCTGACGCCCCATTCCCAAAAGCGATCACCGTCGAACACTTGTAGCCCGTTCAGCACAGGGTCAAAGCCCGCGGAGCCAATGCGCGCTTGCACGTAGTCAGTGGCAAGTTTCTTCGCCTCTTCAAGGTTCGCGGGAAGCGACGCGTGCGTATGCGCCAAATGCAAATAGTGGCCCATCTCGTGCGCGTAAAATGTGAGGCCCGCGCCGCCGTCCACGCCTGCCACGTAGGCCGAGGTGCCCCAAGAAAAGCCGCCGCCCACGCGTGTGAAGACGATGGACCAACGCCCATCGACGTATTTGGCGTAATCGCCGGCGTAGCGCAGGAAGATGACCAATCGGGAGGGCGTTTGCAACGCGAAGGCTGTACGCGCGTCGTCCACTGCGATCGTGTCGCAAATAGCGTTCGGGTTGAGATTTGGATCCGTGAACAGCCCTGGGGTTTGTGTCTTGGGCTGACAATCATGGTTCATGAGCGTGCTGCGAACGTGCCCAGCGAAATCGGCTTCTGGCGCAATGACGAACTGGAGGTTCGCACCGCCGCGTTGGAACACCTTGGTGGCAGCGTCCAGGTAGCTTTGAAATGACGCGCGATCGATGGTGGCTGCGTGGCTGCCATCATCATCGGCGAGGCGAATGGGTAGCACGTTGATGGTGTAGGGCGCGCTGGTATTCGCGGGCGGCGTCGGTTCTGGTTTGTTGCAACTGTCGCAACCGTCGGCACCACCGTCTAAACCTGAAGCGAGCAGACCGAGGCTCAAAAGCGACACGCGAAACCGAGAAGGCACCATGCCCGTTTATCGAGTTTCTATGCGGCTCGTTGCCTGCAAGATCGTTCGTGTTAGGGAGTCTCGCCGGCGATCCTGCTTGAACCTGAAGCGCAAGCGCCGTCCGAGACGGGGCCTAACGGCATCCGTGTTACGATTCGTTGGCGCGCTCGACCAAAGCCAGCTCAGTACGCTAACCCGCGCGCATGCCCAAGAAGCCGAAAGCCGAACCCGAAGTCTACAATGACGACGCGATCATGCATTCCGCGCTTGCGTTGTTGCAACTCTCACTAGGAGAACCGGGCGAGGGACGCGCGTGGAAAGGCTTGCCCTTTAGTGTCCTCGACCGCCTTTTTGAACAAGGGTTCATCGAAGATCCGCGCTCGGCGGCGAAGTCGGTTGTAGTGACGGACCGAGGACTGAATGCATGTGGGGAAGCAGCACGTGAACTCTTTCAGCGACCTAAACGTGGACGCGAGAGGCCGCAGACGAAACGCGACATTCTTTCGCTCACTGCGGTCATTCGTCACATCGAGCCGAAGGTCACGAGAACCTTAGAAGTCCCATCGACCTTCAATCTTGGCGATCTGCATCACGCGCTTCAGATCGCGTTCGCGTGGGAGGACAGGCATCTGCACGCGTTCCACATTGACGGACAAGAATACGAGGCCGCTGCCCCCGAGATGAGAGGAAAGGACGAGAAGAGGTTTTTGTTGAAGAAGCTGCGGACCGGAACAACGTTTTTCTACCACTACGACTTCGGCGACGATTGGCTGGTTGATGTCACGGTCGATGACCGCAAGACTGCGGCGGAGAAGCAGCCCTATCCACATTGTGTCGATGGCAAGAACGCGGCGCCGCCCGAGGACTCAGGCGGCCCGTTTGGTTACATCGAGAAGCTGCAGGCGCTCGCCACCAAGCGGCACCCGGAGCACGAGGAAGTGAAGAAATGGATGCCGCGGCGTTTTGATCGGTGTTTCTTTGATCGGCTCGCGGTGAATGCAGCGTTGATGCGCCGATTCTAGGACTTTTTTTCAATTGGGACACGGAAGTGACACGAACCTCGGCGCTGGTCGATAAAGGTAGCGGGGAACAGTCATGGTCAGAAAGAAAGCGCCTTCAAAAAAACGCAGCAAACCCGTGGGCAAGCCACCATCAGCGAGCGCTAGCGGTCGGTTAGGGATCCTTCTTGAGGACATTCAATCGAAATTCGATTTCCTGGCTGAAGGCCAAGCCACGCTACGCAGCGAGACGCATCAAATCATTAACGATTTCCGTCAATCGATGACGACTCGTTTCGAGGTCCTTGAAAACGTTGTTCGGCAAAACTCAGTCGATATTCGCAAGAACTCTGAGGACATTCGCAAGAATTCTGAGGACATCGCGGTCCTTAGTAACAGGGTCGAAGATCTCGCCGTTGCACTGACGACGAAGGTTGACCAAAGTGAGATTCAGCGCCTGGACGCGCGCATCGACGCCGTCTCCTAGCGCGGCGCCGCGCGCAGGCGCGTCAAGACACGAGCACCGTTTTGCCATGCTGGTCTAGCAACTCGCGGTAGGCCGCTTCCAAAGTCCTGTCATTCGGAAACAAGGCAAGCGCAGATTGGTACAAGCGAAGCGCGTTTTCGCTTCTGCCAAGCCGGTGCGCTGCAATGGCGCCAATGCGCGCGCCTTGCGGGTGGCCAAATTTTTCGAAGAGCATGTGTGCCAAGTGGAAGGCCTCGGCGTCCTTTCCGACGGAGAGCAGTTGGTTTGCTTTTGCGATGCAGTCTTCAGCCGTCATGCAAAGACATACTTGGGTGGGCTCAAGTCGGGTTACGCACCCATGGGTGACGTGGCTCACTGCGTGATCGCCCTCACGGTGAGGCGAGTTGCCTTCTCACGCCCAGTATTTATGCGGGCTGCGGCTCTTTGGCATTTGTCGAGTTTTTCTGCCGATGTTGATTGATGAGATAGGTGTTGTCTTTTGCTGCATACTAAGCGCATAGGCGCCTGCACATGCAGCTAGCCACATCAACGCCTTCGACCTGTTTTGCGCGTCCGCGCCTCAGCAGTCATCGTGAACGGGTGTTCCTCATTGAAGCTTGTGCAGTCACTGCCGCCGTTGCCGCTCGGAGCCTGGAAGACCATGGCTACCAGGTGACTTGGTTTGAATCGGCTGAAAAAGCCGTGGCCAGTTTCCTGACGCCCGAGTGGTTTGGGCGCTCGTGCCCGGCGGACGTTGTCATTTTGGACACCGATCGTTTGGAGATGGATCTCGCCACATTTGCGGAGATTCTGCGCTTATCAAACGCACCGCCGCTCATTCTGCTTGGCTCGCAGCCCATGGAAAACATGCGTAGCCTAGTGAGCGACGTGAACGCTGCCGGCGCGGTGCATAAACCGCTCAACCCGCAAGACCTGCTGCCGCTCGTGCGCCGTTCGCTGTCGCGTCACCGGCCAAAACAAAAGGTCAAAGAACACTTCTTCAGCGATCTCACTCGTCCAGTGGCGTCGGGATTGCTGTCTTAGGATCGTCTAGTGTGATCCGGCCCAGCACGCCGCTCCGAAAATCGGTGAGCAGCGCGAGCCCAGCTTTCTGCAAATCAAAAGCACCACCTTTGATGACGAATGATCGCCGCCTAGCGATGGCTTCAATCAAATCACCTTCGAGCTTGCCGTAACGTTTTTCGAGCAGCGTCGGATAACGCTCAGACAAAATCTCTACGAGTCCGCGTGCAACTTCTTCTTCGTCGTAGGCGTTGCGGCCAATGGCGTTGGCGATCGCGAGCCGAAGCGCTGACGGCTGTGCCACGCCTGGCCAGAGCATGCCGGGCGTGTCTGTAAGCCACATGGACTTAGACAGCTCGTGCTTGTGATGCATTTTGGTGATCGCCGGCTCGTCACCCACTTTTGAGATGTTGCGCTTGAGCAACGTGTTCATGAGCGTGGACTTTCCCGCGTTCGGAATACCCAAAATCATCATGCGCAGTGGTTTGAGCGCGGTATTACGCGTGGGTGAAAGCTGCAGGCACTCTTTGGGAATCCGCTGCACATCGCCCGCTTTTTTGGCGCTGATGGCAATGGCGCGTGTGCCTGGAATCGCATTGTAATACGCGAGCCAGGCGTCGGTGAGCTTCGGGTCTGCAATGTCTGCCTTGTTGATCACCTTGAGGGCCGGGCGATCGAGCTTCAGCCGCAGCCGCTCCACCAGGGGGTTGCAGCTAGAGAACGGCACTCGCGCATCGAGCACCTCGATGACCACATCCGTCGTGCGCATGGCCTCCGCTGCGTCTTTGCGCGCGGTGACCATGTGTCCTGGGTACCATTCGATTGCCACGAGCTGTACGTCCTTCGTTCTTGGCGTATGGAGCGCCAGTGAACACTCCTAAACCGCCCGCGTTTGCTGCATTTCGCACGCGAGGATTCGCGCCGTTCATCTTCACCTACATGATGACGATGATGGCCGACAACATTGAGCACGTCATCAGCTACTGGGTGGCCTATCAGAAATTTCATTCGCCGGCGCTAGGTGGTTTTGCCGTTGTCTCGCATTGGGTGCCGTTTCTGCTCTTTTCTGTGCCTGTAGGCGCATTGAATGATCGCTTCGATTCGCGGCGCCTCATTCAAATAGGGATGACGCTCTTCGTGCTGGTGTCTGCCGGCTGGGGGTATTTGTTTTACACGGACACGCTGAGTGTAGAGGCCGCCATGGCGCTGCTCGTGCTGCACGGACTCGCTGGCGTGTTTTGGGGCACGTCGAGCCAAGTGCTCCTCTACGACATCGTGGGTCCGGAGCAGCTTCCCAGCGCGGTGCGGCTGTACGCGACGTCGCGTTATTTGGGCGTACTCGTAGGCCCAGCGATTGGCGGCGGCATCATGCTCGCCTTTGGCCAAACGAAGGGCATTTTCATCAATACGCTGTTCTATTTGCCGCCGATCTTGTGGCTCGTTTTTGCGCCCTATGGGCGTCACTTTCGCGGCACGCGAAGTGGTCCTAAACGTGCGGTGCGCGGCCTCGCGGACATTGTTCAGACGATCAAAGACGTGCGGCCGCTCCCTGTGCTCAGCGCGATGATTGTTCTTGCTGGTGGCGCCTCGTTCTTCGTTGGCAATAGTTACCAAGCGCAGATGCCGGGTTTTGCGCAGGAGCTTGGGCATGGTGATCCAGGCATCGCCTATAGCGCCTTGCTTGCGGCTGATGCCGCCGGGGCTCTGCTTGCAGGGGTCTTGCTCGAAGTGCGCGGCAGTTTGTTTCGCGCGGTACCTACAACCGTCATCAAGCTCGCGTTTGCCTGGGCCGTCGCGCTCGGCACCTTTGCTTGTGTGAGCACCTATCCGCTCGCGCTCGTGTGTTTGTTCTGCGCGGGATTCTGCGAGCTTTCGTTTAGCAGCCTCGCGCAAGCGCTCGTGCAACTCAATGCGCCAGATGCCATTCGCGGCCGAGTGATTGGCTTGTTCAACATGTCCGCGCTCGGTCTACGCGCGTTCAGCGGGGTCGTCGTGGGGCTGGTTGGTGCGAAAGTGGGAATCCATGTCTCACTGGCCGCCGCGTGCATCGGTTTTGCCTGCGTGTTGCCTGTGCTGTTCTGGCGCGTTCGGCGGGCGAGTCCTCAATAGAGCGTGCAGGTCACGAGGGGGCGCCCATTGAGCACGTTGAATCCAAGGTTGCACCCACGCACTTTGTCGTCGGTGATGTAGAGAATCGCGGTGTTCGTATTTTCGACGGTCAGTGTTTGGAAGCCTGTGAGATTCGAGACCAAGCTGAACAGCGTCGCATCGGGTAAGCCTGCAGTGGTTCGCCTCGCCGCTCGGAATTGGTTGATCGCCGAGGCGTTCGGCCCGGCCCAAATGACCATATTGGGCTTCGCAACGACCAGCGAGGAGTTCGGCGCGCCTGCCACTGAGCTTGGTGCGCCGAGAACCCAACTCGCATCGATTGACGCCGTCACGACCCCTTGCAGCGATGGGCTGCCCACGTGCAGTGATTTGACGGGGCCTGCAGCGTAGGCAACGGAGCTGCCGAAGTTTGGGTACGAGGCCGCAGCGAAGGTGCGTACCGACGTCTGAGACAGTGTTCCATCGTTGTTGATGCCCAAAGCGATGAGGCGTGCATCGATCGTCACGCCAGACACGTCTGCAGTTGTATAAGGCGCGCAGGCGAGGGCGAGGCGATCGTTTGCGCTGCCTTGGTCTACGCCTGGAAGCACCGCTAGTGAGCGGCAAGCGTAGACGTCCGGCGTGAGTGTGTTCGAGGTGGCGCGCAGCCCGGTGTTGTGTGTCGCGACGAAGCCTCCGGCACCAGTGTTGAGAAGCACACTCACCGTACTCTGTGTTGCGCTCTGGGTGAGGGCTACAATGTCCAGTCGTCCGTCAGCGTTGAAGTCGCCAAGCTGCGCTGCGAGTACTGCGTCGTCGAGTAAGGGGTAGTTCGTCGCGCCGGTGAAGCCGCCCGCACCATCGTTCGAGAGCACACTGACGCTCGCGACGCTCCCGCTCACGCCGGCGGCTACAATGTCGAGTCTGTTGTCTCCGTTGAGATCGCCGACTGCGACCTGCGTTGCCCCCGCAGCTACGGCGTAACTCGTCACCGGTTGGAAGGTGTGCAGCGCGCAGCCTATCAACACACCAACACTCGTGGGCGTGCCGACGATGAGGTCCGGTTGACCATCGTCGTTCACATCAGCCGACGTTGTTGTAGCCGCGGTGGTTGCACCATAGCTGTAACCACCCACGGGAATCGCACAGGCGTTGCCGACAGTCACGACCTTGTAGACCGATGCGCTCGAGGTGTTGCCAAGGGCGTCAGTGAGTACGCCGGCATCTACTCGCACTTGAACGGAGCCGTTTCCTGTGCAGCCGCTCAGCGTGAGGGTCGCGCCTGATGCTGTGATCGAAGTGACGGCGAGTGAGCACACTGGATTTCCGCGGACGATGCTGAGCGTGACACCGCCGCCTCCTGCGGTGAGCGTTCCGGTCAGCGTGTTTCCTCCCGATGCCGACGGCGTAAACGTCGCAGTGATGATCGCGCTCTGAGTCGCGTCGACGGTGGCTGGTGAAGGGTCTGCCAGCGACACCGTCGGTCCTACCGTGTTGACGGTGTATGTGCGCGTGAGCACAGAGCCTGTGCCTGCGTTGCCGAGGGCGTCCGTTGCGCTAGCCGGGTTGACCGAGACGGTGAGCGCCCGCGCATTGGTGCAAATGCCTCCTGACAGGGGCAGAGTGGCGATGGTGTCGCCGGCGCTCATTTGCACACTTCCTTTGCTCGGCAGCAGCTCACACGTTCCGCCCAGTACAAACGCGCTCGCGCTGAGCGCAGTGACCGGTTTGCTGAACTGCGCGACGATGCTCGTCGGTGTCGTCAGCATAACAGCGCTCACTGGGGTTAGGCTGGTCAGCGTGGGTGCAACGTTATCGATGGTGATGACCGCGCTCTCTGACGAAGCGGTGGACGGATTGTTGAGTGCATCGATGGCGACGCCCGCGTCCACTCTCACGGTGACTGTGCCGGAGCCCTGGCACGCGCTCAGTGTTACGAGTGCTCCCGTTGCAGAGAGCGCAGTGACAGACACCGTGCACGACGGAACCCCCGTCACCGTGATGCCACCACCACTCGCTGTCAGCAAACCTGTGAGCGCTGTTCCGCCGGCAAGAGAGGGCGTGAGTGTCAGCGCTAGAGACGTAGTGCCTAACGCGCTCATCAGGCTCACAGACGGCGCGCCAAGGGATGCAGTCGGTCCTGCGGTGAGAAGTATGTAGGTGTTGCGCACGCTGGAGCCGCTCCCTGCATTGCCGAGGCCATCGCTCACC